>JAADIP010000151.1:105611-106249 GCA_013151275.1 Calditrichota bacterium
TGAAAGACGAATATTTGTCGGATAAAGAGGGCGTTTTCGGCATAAACGGCAAGATAAATTCCGAAGACAACATTACTCTCTATAAGGAATGGTTTGAATTCCTGAATGAACAAGACCCGGAAATGAAATATTCCAAAACCGTTTCACAGATAATAAGCTCCGCAGATTGATCTCTTGCCGGATGGAATTAGCGCACGCCTTCAGTCAAAGGTCAGTCGCCTTTTAACTATGCAACGCGGGAAATAATAACCACAAAGAACACCAAGAATTCACAAAGTTCACAGAGAATAAATTTAATCAAAAATTTGAATTTGTCCATTCTAAAAAGGTCTGTCATTGTCATTTCGATGAGCGCAGCGAAGAGAAATCTTTTGCTTTGTCGGAAACATAAGATTTCTCACTTCGTTCGAAATGACAGAACAAGGCTTTTAGAGTGAATTCTATAGTTTAAACGGAAAACATTTTCTTTTATTTAAATGCTAAAAATCCAAAAGGAAAACCTCAACTTAATCCGTTAAATAATTTACCACAAAGGGCGCAGAGCAGTCACAAAGCTCGCAAAGAAAAATCGGCAACTAAAAAAAACAACTTCTCTGATTTCAGCGCTATTAATCAAAAAACCTCAACTCAATCAGCGA
>JAADIP010000027.1 GCA_013151275.1 Calditrichota bacterium
GTTGGTAGTGAATTGTTATTAGCCTGACCGCGTCGTTGGGACGGATAAGCTACATCCTGCGCTTCAACCTGTGCTGTTTCCCGGAGTTCACCCGACAAGGGAAATGTTCAATCCACCGTAGTTTAAGTTTTGTGGAGTTTTGTTCTGGGTGAAAATTACTTTTTGGGCTGTTTTTTGCAAAATAATTAAAAATTATCGGCGTTATAACGAATAAAATTCATTTTAATTCATTTTTTTCTTTGATTTGCGTATATATTGTGTATCTTTGTAAAGTGCCGACGGGAGATAACTTCCCACAAGCGTTTTTCGGTTGTTTTTATTTATGGTAATCGAAGTTACCGATATATTTAATTTAAGACCGAAGCGCCGCACTTATGAATTAAATTTACATTCGAGTTCACAGAGGTATTCTACGCTTAAAGAATTTAAACAGGATCAAATTAAGATACCGAAATTGCGGGCAAAACACATCAAAAGCAGTGCTTGGCGTATTCGGTAAACGGAGAGTTCCTGAAATTCTTGAAAAGAAATGATATTCTTTGAATTTTTTTCGTATAGAGTCAGAATTTTTATCAAATAATTATGATCAAATTAAAGTAAGTAACGTATAAGATGTAACAAATAATAAATAAATTAAAAACGAAAGAAGAGGTTAATTTAATTTTGAATAAAAAACAATCCTTAGAAAGCTATTACAGAGAAATCGGCGAAGTTAAATTACTTACACCCGAAGAGGAAATTGAACTCGCCAGACGGATCAAACAAAATGATCAAAAAGCGTTAAAAAAATTAGTAAGCGCTAATTTACGCTTTGTTGTAAGCGTGGCAAAATCGTATCAAAACCACGGCTTATCTTTAGAAGATTTAATAAACGAGGGAAACCTGGGCTTGATAAAAGCCGCCTACCGTTTTGACGAAACGCGCGGATTCAAATTTATTTCGTATGCGGTCTGGTGGATAAGACAAGCCATTTTGCAGGCAATCGCCGAAAAAACGCGTATGATTCGCCTGCCTCTTAATCGTGTCAGCACGCTTACCAAAATCAGTAAAGTATATAGTAAGCTCGAGCAAGAGTTTGAACGCTCTCCCACCAATGAAGAAATAGGAAACATGCTGGAAATGAATTCGGATGAAATTTCCAATACCATCAGAAAAGCTTCCCGCGTGGCGTCTATTGATTCTCCGATAATTTCTAACAGTAATAGCCGCCTGATCGATATTATTCAGGATGAAGATGAGTTGAGACCGGATTCCAAGTTGATCGATGAATCTTTGAGAGATGAAGTCAAACACATGCTGGAAGGTTTGACGAGCCGTGAATCCAAAATATTGAAATTATATTTTGGTCTGGACGGAAATAAAGCTAAAACCCTTGAAGAGGTCGGTATGGAATTCAGACTGACCAGAGAACGGGTAAGACAAATCAAAGAAAAGGCGTTAAATAAACTTCGCAAAAATTCCCGCAGCGAGGTATTAAGTCAGTATTTAGGTTAATCTCTTTTAAAACCCGCTTTATGATTAAGAAAACCTGACCCGGCTCGGAATTTAAAGGGGTCGGGTTTCTTATTTTAGCAGTAAAAGCAGCATGACTAATGTGATTCGAAAGGGGATCGGGGAACAGCCGGATTTTTGCCTCTGTGATTTTCGCTCAAAAGATGCGCAGGCGCTGTGAATTTTTTATGTTCAAACCCGAAATTTAATCGGCACCACGCGGGCGATCTTTTCAGCCACGCTATGATCAATTTCCATACCCTGAATAAAACGTTCGATAAATGCTTTTTCGCTGTCGTTCAATCCGGTTGCGTAAGCCAGTTCAAAAGCAACCAACAGGGCGGTTTCCGCAATTTTGGGATCCAGAATATTTTTACAGGCGGAAATTAAAATATCGACTTCCTCATCGTTAAAAGCCGCCGGTGGATTTAAGCGTTTGTTGAACATTCTGAGGATTTTGTCCATCGTCTCATAATAATATTTCGGAGATTTGTCTTTGAAGATATTGAGCAGGGTAAGATTCCAGAACATATTGCTCGTTTGTTTAATGCTAACCTCTTCATCGGCAAGAATAACAGCCAATTCAATTGCGATCAGCGCTTCGGCTACGGATTGAAATTGTATGGGAGGCTTTTTGAGACCGCCGCTTCGTAATACTTCGGGCTTGCGATATTTGACGGGAATAACCTCCATGATCATTTCAGCCGTTTCATGATCGATTTCAAAGCCCTTTCTTATCTGTTCCAGAACGGATTTTTCCTGTTCCGTCAGCCCGTCCGCAAAGGCTAACTCCGCGGCGAATAAAAAGGTTGTCTCTCTGAGATCGTGTTCAAGAACTTCTTTGGCTGATTCAATTATTTTTTTGCTTTCGATATCGCTAAACGGCGCTATTTCATCTGAGTCCGGATTTTTTTCAAAGGCGTTTAGAATTTTATTTTTTGTCTTTAGGAAAAAAGTAAATTTGTTTCCGTCCTCAATGTCATCCAATATTCTTAAAGGCTGACTGCTAAAATTTTTTAAAATGATATTCAATTCCTTGACCGACGCCTTCCCGTCGGACTGAATAACGAGCAGGGTTACGGCAACAAATGCTTCGCCCGGACTATCAAATTTAAGCTGCATATATTCCTCCGTTCGGCGTCTTTTCGAATATTTGATTAAAATATAGAAACATGATCGTGAATCCGGAACCGGGAATCGGAATTTGTCGGGTTCCCGGCTCCGGGGTTCGCTAAGAAAAGCCGCCGTTAAAACTTAAAATTCAGGATAGGCTTTAACTTGCCTTTTTTAGAAAAGCGTGTTAAATAATATTCATTTCAGTTTAATTGATCTATGAGGCAAGTGAGTGCATTACTAAAAAACCCGCCAAGACCAATAAAAGAAAAATAAGTACCCAGATACCGCTTGTTTCTTTTTTTTCTTCTTCTTTTAAATTCTGTTTTTCCATCTCTAATCCCTTCATAAATTTCTATTTTACTTTTACTAACCGGTTGTTAAGCCGCGGTTAGTTTTTTTTTCAATACCCCTAAAAATAAAAAAAGCCAGCGCTCGTCTAATATTAAGACATTTAGCGCTGGCTTACTGCTTGGCATGCTTTTTTGTCAAACGACAAAAGCCTTCCAAATTGTCTGCCAGAATTTTCTATTTCAGGAAACGGAAACTAATTCACTGAGCGTTTTCTTACCGCTCCTTAAATTAGCTGCCGTGTATTCTGTTCAACCAAAAATAATCTAAAAATGTTCCCTTTTCAAGTTTTTTGAATTTTCTATTTTTAATTCAAGATTTTCATCCAAACATAACACAAAAATTCGTTCGCCTGTACGGGAACTGACATCGGTGTGCAAACTTATTATTTTTGAGCCCGTAATGTTCCGTATGATTTCTTCCAAAAGAGGTCTCGAGCTTTCGATGAGTCTTCTTCGCATGTGTTTAATTATTTGCGCGCCTTCATCATCCATGGCGAGTTTTCGTTCGGCGGGAGTCAAAACGCCTTTAAGACGGATCAGTATCATATCCTCGATTATAAAGGTTCTGGCTTCATTTGGTCCGCGTCCCAGATGATTTTTCTCGAAACTGGTAATGGCGGCGCTTATTTCCGCCTCTAATTGCCCTTTTGTTTTATTGATCATTTTGTAGTTTCCAAAACCTTTTTCTTGTAGTTTATCTTTGTTGAACTAAAGTTATCAAATTTATGAGGCAGAACAAAATTTAAAAGATTCAAAAGAGGAATATTTCAAAATCGCCGTTCTTAATTTATATTGAATTATGAGTTTACTACAAAACATCATACTAATTTTATTTTCAGCAATTCTGATCATTCTGATTCTTTCTAAATTGAAAATTCCTCCTGTTATTTGGTTTTTGCTCACCGGCGTTAGTTATAGGGGGCTTCTGCATTTCAATTGGCGGAATCAATTTCAGAAATTAATATTTGGGCTGAAACATGCATTATTTCACTGATGATGTTTTGCTTAAGATGGAATTGGACTTTTGGCTATGCGAAAATTCAGAAAATATTAAAAAGTAAAAAATTCCGAAAATTTGTTAGAATTCTTGCAAAGACCAGAAAAAATTTTATATTCTTCAATATAAGTTAATCACACAAAGTCCTGCATAACCGAGCACTCTTTGAGAAGGGAATGGAGGACAGAAAGAGACATTAAAATTAAATTCTCTAATAGCGGAAAAATATTACCAGATATAGACAAATTTATCCAATATTGGGGAAAAAAGGTAATCCCATTGAGGGTTAGCTCCATAAATAAATTTGAAATGATATGAGGGAAACAACAATTTCTTTTTTATTGATTATTTTTTCACTATATGTTTTAATATGTGCTTTGTTTTATATTTTTCAAGACAAATTTATTTTCTTTCCTACTAAATTAAATGAATCCTTTTCTAACTTAAAAGAATATGAAAAAGACGAAATTATAATAAAACATAAAAATATAAGCTTACATGGTTGGTTATTGAATCCGGATAAATCAAATCTGATTTTATATTATGGTGGGAATGGTGAAGAAGTCTCCGGGAATTTAGATGATTTTAAAATATTTGAAGATTATTCTATTCTCCTTCTAAATTACAGGGGATATGGAAAAAGCGAAGGTTCTCCTGGTCAGAAGGAACTGTTTTCCGACGCATTATATACTTATGATTATATTTTGAATAAATCAGAATCAAAAATAAATAGAATAATTGTTTTTGGCAGAAGTTTAGGTACTGGAATAGCAATATACATAGCAAGCAGAAGACCGGTCGATGGAATAATTCTTGTCACTCCTTATGATAGCATTAAAAACTTAGCAAAAAGATATTTTCCTTTTTTACCTGTAAAATTAATATTAAAGCATCCCTTCGATTCTATGAATTATGTTGAAAATTTAAATGTTCCTACCCTGGTTTTAGTAGCAGAAAATGATGAAGTAATACCGTATGAAAACACTAAAATTTTAATAGATAAACTTGGAATAAATTGTAAATCGGTTATTATCAAGAATTCTGGACATAATGATATACAATTATTCTCTTCATATTGGGAGGAGATAAATAGTTTTTTGAAGTGACCCTAATCAGTAGTCCATTATTTTGATAAAATAAGGTGTATAATTGATTACGCGGAATTGTTGTTTATAAGGTAAAGAAATACGTAATTTTCTGTACTGTTCAATGAGAATAGCCGCCTGATGTTTTGTTTAAGGTCAAGATGAACGATAAAACTATCGGCAATAAACTGTTTTAGGATTTGTAAAAATTGGACAAGAATAACGCTTTGAAGTCTGATGAAATATATTTAAGAGGGATGGGATTCATTGAATCCCTTGCAATTTTTGGCATCGCATCTGTTATCCTTATAATCGAGACCCAATTTCTAATCCCTTATCTAAATAAGATTTCAGGTTGGGAAACAATTGTTTGCTGGTTTATTGTAGCCGGACTGGGTTTTTTCCTGCCAATGCTAATTACCGCTATCTTAATTCTCAGGAAAGAAGGCTTTAGGCTCAATAAAAAAGTTTGGATTGAACGTCTTCGTTTTAGAAAAATGACAAAATCAGATTGGCTGTGGAGTATAGGAGCAATTTTTGTAATAATGCTTCTAAGCACATTTATTGTTGAAATACTGAAATCAATTATTAGTGATGTTAATTATCGCCCTACGTTTATGTCATTTGAACCGTTATCAGCAGGTCGTTATTGGATATTATTACTTTGGTTTCCATATTGGATTTTAAATATCATGGGTGAGGAAATTCTCTGGCGCGGTACATTACTTCCTCATAATTGTATGAATGTGACCGAAAATACTATCACCTTTTTAGCAGGTTATTGATGCCAGACGGACTTAACCGCTCCCTCAGGAATGAGCATGGCGAAACCAAACAGCAATAACCGGTGTTCTAAACAGCCAATCCAAAGGACGGAGGAGGTTCATAATGGAGATAAGTATCAAACGCTCTGTTGATTTCGGTACCGGTCAGCCGGTAGAAGTGGATCTCAATACTCCCGTTGCCAGGTTTTCGGAAAATCCCATTCTGACTGCCAGGGATGTAAACAAGGTGTGGCGTGACCCGGCTTTGCAAGTTAAAACGGTGCACAATGCCGGCATTACAACGATGGGCGATGAAACTATCATGCTTTTCCGATCTCATTTGAGATGTGGTATAAGCGTATTAGGTCTCGCACGCAGTAAGAACGGGATAAATAATTGGCACATCGAACCCATACCGGTTCTTAAACCGGCAACAGAAGATGATGTTTTTGCCGATGGAGCGGATAAGGAAGCATTGATCGAAAACGAGGCTGGTGGGGTCGAAGATGCGCGTATCACAAGAATCGGCGATACCTATGCCATTACCTACAGTGCCTATCATGCTTTCATAAAGAACAGAGTCCGTGTTTCCCTGGCAACGACCGAGGACTTTGTTACCTTTACACGGCACGGTCCGGTACTGGACCGGGATATGCGCAATGTGGTTTTGTTCAGTGAGAAAATCAATGGTCGCTATGTGGGGCTTTTCCGTCCTAACGACGCGACCGAAGGCGATGTGGGAGGCATATTCACCCAGATCAGGATCGGGTATACTGCCGATTGGCGAAGCAACACATGGGACATCGCTAAAGAGCCGATAATGCGGACAGGGGGTGGTCCCAGTGCCTTTTCCGACAAGATTGGGCCAGGTGCACCGCCGGTCAAGACGTCAAAGGGATGGCTGAGTATTTTTCACGGCGTGCGTACTACGATGGATGGTAATCCATATATTCTCGGTGTGGCGCTCCACGATCTTGATGACCCCGCCAGGGTAAAAGTTTCAAGCATCCCAATTCTCTTCCCAACAAAGGCAGACTGTCGGGTTGAGGAAGACGATTATGTACACGTTCCTAATGTGGTCTTCACATGCGGCGCGGTGCATCGAAATGACGGGTCGATTCTCATCTACTACGGGGGTAACGACACGGTTATGAATGTGGGCATTACTCATGAAGATGTGCTCATTGCATTGTGCGAACACTATGGTCAGGATGCGAAAACCGGGAAGTTGTTGTATAAGATATGAGTTAAGCAGACATTGGGCTGCAAGTGGCAATTAACTTAAACAAACGTCATCGTGGGCTCCATAAATATTCGAAGTTTGAAGGTTGATGCTATAGGCAACGCGTTTTTTATATTTCTCCTTCATTTGCTTTTAAATTACTTATCTTCCTTTGTGGAGTAATTGGTGCTTCTTGTTCATAGGAATCTTTTCGGTTAAGTTTTTTGAGACAACTAAATTTACTGAACAACGCTATTTTTCAAACCGAATCTTTGCACTCTTGAGTTGAATTCACACATTAAAAGTAAGGATGTGTTAAATTCTTTAACATTTTTTTATGTGATCAATTCGTAAAATGTAGATGAGAAGGAATTTGCGTATGGTAAGGATAACGGATGTCCTGATTTATAAGTAAAACTACTGCTGTTCCAAATATTTTCAATCCTCAAATTAATTAATGTAGAACAAGGATTAAGAACAGCTTTTCTATTGTTTTTATCCCCCCTTAAACAATGATAATTGATTTAAATCCGGTTTTCCGGCATCTTTTTCAAACGGCTTGTCCAACTATTTTTGCAAATTTGTTTTAACGAAAAGATTCAACCGTAAAAATGATACAAGATTTGATAAATGCCATGAATATTTTGCAATGGCTTGTTTTCTTTTTTCAATTTCATCCATTTCCTAAACTCCTTTTTTGGTTCAAAAAACGGACATTTTGGGAAAAGCTGCAAACGATGTTGTGCGAGAGTTCATTCCTTAAAGCGTAAATGATGTTGTGCTGGTTATCACCCAAACCTTTAACGTCCCTCCCCGAATATTCATTATTAATTGTCCATTCTTCATTATTCATTGTAAATTATTAATAATCAGAAAACTTTGTTATTATTTTATAAAAATGTTAAATTTAGATTTTCAATGGTTAAATCTTCTCAACAGCTTAAACTAACAAAGAAGGTAGAGATTATGAGCTATTGGACGAATTCGGAACAAGATTTGAGAGAAATGCTGAATGTCATTGGCGTAAAAGATTTTGAAGAGCTTATCGGCAACATTCCCGAAGATTTGCGTTTTAAAGGCGATTACAATATTCCCGACGGTATTTCGGAATTGGAAGCGCGCAAATTGCTGGAATCCCTCGCCGGTAAAAATCAACCGCTCATTCCCTTTGCCGGCGGAGGCGCTTACGATCACTACGTTCCGGCTATTATCGATGAAATATCTTCCCGCCCGGAATTTTACACATCCTACACGCCTTATCAGCCCGAAGTAAGTCAGGGTAATCTTCAGGTAATGTACGAATTTCAATCCCTGATCTGCGAACTGACCGGAATGGATGTTACCAACGCTTCGATGTACGAAGCCGGTTCCGCTTTGGCGGAAGCCGTACTTTTGGCGCTTAGCCATACGAGAAACAAAAAAGTATTAATCCCTTCCACGCTCAATCGCCGCTACAAAAAGATCATCGAAACCTATTTGCGGCATACCGAAACGGAAATAATCGAGATTCCGCACAAAAATTTTACGCTTGATCTTTCATTTGTGCAAAAGAATCTCGATGACGATGTAGCCTGTGTTGTTGTACAAAACCCGAATTATTTCGGTTTTCTGGAAGATGTGCGGCAGATAAATGTTTTTCGTGAGGGCAAAAAGGCGTTGCTAATTTACAATTACGATCCCATTTCGCTGGGAATTTTGAAAACGCCGGGCGAGTTTAATGCCGAAGTAGCGGTCGCGGAAGGGCAGGCTCTCGGCAATCCCCTGAATTTCGGCGGTCCGTACATCGGATTGTTTTCGGTCAAAGAAAATCTGCTTCGTAAAATGCCGGGACGCATTGCCGGCGAAACCCTGGATGTGGACGGAAAGCGCGGGTACGTTCTCACTTTACAAACGCGAGAGCAGCATATCAGAAGAGAAAAAGCGACATCGAACATCTGCACAAATTCCGGCTTATTAGCCCTCAGAGCCGCCGTTTATCTTTCGGCTATGGGTAAAAACGGATTGAAGAAGGTCGCCGGTCTCTGCCTGCAAAAGGCGCACTATTTAGCCGAAAAGCTGGCGGAAATTCCCGGGATTTCGCTTGCCTCCGATGCGCCGTTCTTTAAAGAATTTACAATAAAACTACCGGTTGCAACCGAGCCGGTAATTAATAAATTTATGGAAGAGGGGGTTCTTGCGGGAGTTTGTCCGGATCGTGAAAACATGAAAAATCATTTATTAATCGCAGTGACCGAAAAGCGTTCCGTTGACGAATTAGATCAGTATGTAAAAATTATGAAATCCGTTGTCACATAAACCAGGAAGAAAACATGCCATCCATTTTAATTGTCGATGATAATGAAGAAATGTTGGAGACTTTAGAGCGTATTTTCGCGCTCTACGAATTTGAAGTATTTAAATCGGAGAATGGGAAAGAAGCCATTGAGATCGCGGAAAAGGAATTGCCCGATATCATCATTCTTGATGCAAAAATGCCGGTCATGGATGGCTTTGAGGCATGCAAAATCTTGAAATCCAAACACAACACACGCGATATTCCGATCGTCTTTCTGACCGCGAACTACGTCCAGCCCACCGACCGCGTTACGGGATTGCAACTGGGAGCGGACGATTATTTGTTAAAGCCCTTCAATTCCAAGGAATTGGTGGCGCGCGTCAAAAGCATCATCAAACGGAACGATATTTTAAGAATGTTGAAAGACGAAAATCACCGTCTGGCGCAAACGACGAAGAAAATTCAGAAGGAATTGAAAGCCTTTCTGGAACACTCTCAGGTGGTCAGCGAAAATCCGATGATCGATCAGTTGACCGGATTGTACAATTTCAATTTTTTCAAAATCCGTTTAAAAGAAGAAATTCAGATTGCCGCCCGCTATGGCGCGGATCTTTCTCTGGCGATTGTTTACATCGAAAACTTTGATCAGTTGAACGAAATGTTAGGGCATCAGCTCGGAAATTACATTCTGATGAAAATGGCGAATTTTCTGTTGACCAAAACCAGAAAAGCCGATATTCTGGCGCGCTCTTCCGAGGGCTTGTTCTACATTTTGATGCCGCACACCGATCAGGAAGGAGCATATATCGAGTCCGAACGCATCCGTGTCGTTCTTTCAAGCACGGATTATCTGGATGAAGAAATTCTGGAAACGTTGCATCCGGGAAAAAGAAAAATAACGGAATTGCAGAATTTGATGGTAAAGGTGGGAGTGGTAACGGCAAGCGGGGATGAGTTGAAAAATCAGGATGCCGATTCGATTTTACACCATGTTAATCAGTGTATTGAAATCGCCAAACAGAAGAATTACAGTGTTACGATTTCCGAACGCAACATCGAAAAGGAGTGATTCATGTACACAAAACTGCTTTTTGAACTAAGTAAAGAAGGTCGCGAGGGACATCCCTTGCCCGAAATCGATGTTCCCGAAAAAGAAATAACAAGTTTGATTCCAAAAGAACATCTGCGCGAAAAGTCAGCCGATCTGCCGCAACTGGCGGAAAATGAAATCGTTCGCCATTTTGTGGAATTATCCACATTAAATCATCATGTCGATAAATCTTTTTATCCTCTGGGCTCCTGTACAATGAAGTACAATCCGAAAATCAACGAACAGGTAGCCGCTTTGCCCGGCTTTGCCCGGCTTCATCCGGAGCAGCCCCTGCAAAAGGCGCAGGGAGCTTTGCAACTGATGTACGAATTACAGGAGTATTTAAAAGAAATATCGGGTTTTACCGGCATTACGTTACAACCCGCAGCAGGCGCTCAGGGCGAATTAACCGGGTTGTTGCTCATGAAAAAGTATCATCAAATGAAAGGAAGAAACCGGGAATTTATTTTAGTGCCCGATTCCGCCCACGGAACAAATCCCGCTTCGGCTGCTATTTCCGGCTTTAAAATAAAAACCGTGCGTTCCACCGCCTCCGGACTGGTTGACCTTGATGATTTAAAAGCAAAAACCGATGAGAACGCGGCTGGAATAATGTTGACCAATCCGAGTACGCTGGGCATTTTTGAAACGCAGCTTAAAGAAATCCGCCGAATTATGGATGAGGTAGATGCCTTAATGTACATGGACGGCGCAAATTTAAACGCGCTTTTCGGCATCGTTCGTCCTGCGGATACGGGCTTCGATGTAATGCATATCAATTTACATAAAAGTTTTTCCACTCCCCACGGCGGAGGAGGGCCCGGTTCCGGTCCCGTTGCAGTTAACGACAAATTAAAAGAGTTTTTACCCGTGCCGGTTATTGATAAAGACGGGGAACAATTTGTTCTTAAAGAAGATTTGCCGAATTCCATCGGTAAAGTGCATTCGTTTTTCGGAAATTTCGCCATCTTTGTCAGAGCCTATATTTACCTGCGCATCGTGGGCAACAAGGGTTTGCCGGAAATCAGTAAACATGCCATCGTCAATGCGAATTACTTGAAGGCTAAACTTAAAGATATTTTTGAAATTCAATATCCGGCGCCCACAATGCACGAATTTGTCGTTTCCGCCGAAAATCAGAAAAAACGAGGCGCCAAAGCTCTCGACATTGCCAAGCGTCTGCTGGATTTCGGCATGCATCCCCCGACGATCTATTTTCCGCTGATTGTTAAGGAAGCCTTGATGATCGAACCTTCCGAAAGCGAAAGTAAAGAGATGCTGGACGCTTTTGTGAAAATTATGCTTCAAATAAATCGGGAAATTGACGACAATTTAGAAGTAGTGACCGGTGCGCCTCATAATACGCCCGTTCGCCGTCTGGATGAAGCAGGCGCGGTGAAAAAATTGAATATTAATTATTTTAAACACAGGCAGTAATGCAAATTGGAGTTTGGCATGGGAGCCAAAATTCTCATTGTGGACGATAATCCCAATGTGCTGCGTTTACTGAATATTACGCTCAGCAGATCGGGAAAAGATTACGAAATCATCGAAGCCGAAAACGGGGAAAAAGCCTTTGAACTGGCGAACAAAGAAAAACCGGACCTGATTATTTCCGACGTGATGATGCCGCAGATGGACGGAATTGAACTCTGCTGGATGATTCGTGAGAATTCGGAGATTCCCCTGGTTCCTTTCATCTTTTTAACCTCTTTCGATGATCCGGAAATGGAAATCCGCGGCTTTCGGGCGGGCGCGGACGAATATTTGAGTAAGCCGATAGATCGAAAGCAGTTGTTGCAGCGGGTGGAAGAACTTTTAGCCAGAACAAAAAATTTAAAGAAAATTGAAGATACCGGGGAAAGGCAAAAGGGATTTTCCGGCGATCTGAAGGATCTTTCTCTGGTTGAGGTTGTTCAAATGTTAAACCTGAACAAGAAGACCGGGGTTCTGACCGTTACCGGTAAAATCAACGGAACCGTGTACATTAAAAACGGTCAACTCTGGTACGCCGAAAGCGGGGGCAAAAAGGGGGAAGAAGCCATGTACGAGCTGGTGGCTTTGGATGAAGGCACTTTCCAATTTCAGTCCAAACCCGTAAAAGCGGAGCGGAATATTCAAAATTCCACCATGAATGTGATCATGGAAGCATGCCGCATTATGGATGAAGCCAGACACGGACAACAATCAAAATCTTAAAAAATAACGGACGGTAAAGAGATCGAATAATGGCGCGCACAACGATTCAAAAAGAACTTATCATCATCGGCGGAGGTCCTGCGGGACTGAAAGCTGCCGAAATTGCTCAGGAAAAAAAAATCGATTACGTTCTTTTGGAAAAAGGAAAAACAGGACAGGCATGGAAAGAAATCCGTCCCGATTTGCTTCTTCTTTCGCCCTGTTTACCCCAAAGAGACTGGACGAGTCTTTCTTCAAAATTTCCCATCTGGAAATTGGGCGTTCAGCGACCCTATTGCCGGGCATCGGAGTTTGCCCAATATTTGGAATCGTACTGTGATTTTTTTAAGATCAACGTTCAGGAAAACACTCCGGTAAAAGAGATTGTTCGTCAAACCGATCGATTCATCGTTCTGGGAGAAAACGATAGGGAATTTGTAGCTCCCGTTATCATTGTCGCCACGGGAATTTTCGGTAATCCTTACATTCCGCCCATTCCCGGAGTGAAAGATAATCCTTACGTTATGCATTCCCATCTTTACCGGAGTAAGAATGATTTTAAAAATCAAAGGGTTTTAATAGTCGGGGCGGGAAACAGCGCGGCAGAAACCGCTATCGATCTTGTGGGGTACTCTCTGGTTTACATGGTCTCACGTGAAGATTTGCAATATTTTTCGGATACAAAAAAACTCTATCACATTCGCGGAGTTTACGAAAGCTATTTAAAAGAACTGATCAGCATGGAGATGATCCGCTATAAGGCTTTTCAGCAAATCGAGGAGATTGACCGCAATGTTGTCCGCTTCAGAGACTGGAAGTTGGAGGTGGATAAAATTATTTTTGCCACGGGTTATCACGGCGATTTAAGAATCCTTCATAATTTTAATTTAAGGGTGAATAAAAATAATTACCCGGAAGTTACCGAAAGCGGGGAAAGTATTCAATATCCGCGCTTATTCTTTGGCGGACCGCTTTTCTTTCAGGGAATGTCCACCAATGTGATTCATGGTTTTATCAGACAAATTCCCAAAACCATGGATAGGATAGAATCCATTCTGAAAGGTGATTCCTGTCCTCAGGTCTAACTTGACACAATCACTTTAAAAAAATAAATTACTTAGCTTAAAAAATAAAGATTAACCTTAAATCCAAGTGAGGTGATGACATGTTTTTAGACGATAAAGATTTTAAACTTAAAGTCGGTCTGGCTGAAATGCTAAAAGGCGGGGTAATTATGGATGTTACCAACGCCGAGCAGGCAAAAATCGCCGAGGATGCCGGCGCGGTTGCCGTGATGGCGTTGGAGCGAATTCCCGCCGATATCCGCGCTCAGGGCGGGGTAGCGCGAATGTCCAGTCCCAAAATGATTAAGGAGATCATGAAAGCGGTTTCCATTCCCGTTATGGCTAAGTGCAGGATCGGACATTTTGCCGAGGCGCAGGTTTTGCAGTCGGTCGGCGTCGATTTTGTGGACGAAAGCGAAGTGCTGACTCCCGCCGACGACAAGAATCATATCTGGAAGCGCGATTTTAAAGTGCCCTTTGTTTGCGGCTGCCGCGATCTGGGCGAGGCGTTAAGGCGCATCGCCGAAGGCGCCGCCATGATCCGCACCAAAGGCGAAGCGGGATCCGGAAATATCGTGGAAGCCGTGCGACACATGAGGGCTGTGATGGGGGAGATTCGCCGGATTACCAATATGTCTTACGATGAATTAACCAGCTATGCCAAGAACATCGGAGCTCCGCTGGAACTGATTATTTACATTAAGGAAAACGGCAAGCTGCCGGTTCCCAATTTTTCGGCGGGCGGAATCGCCACTCCGGCTGATGCCGCGTTAATGATGCAGTTAGGCGCAGAATCGGTTTTTGTGGGATCGGGTATCTTTAAGTCAGAAGACCCTGAAGCCCGCGCCAAAGCCATTGTTATGGCTACAACGCATTATGACGATCCCGATGTGGTCGCCCGCGCCAGCGAAGGACTGGGCGAAGCCATGGTCGGATTGGAAATGAGCGAAATTCCCGAAGAGGAACAGTTGAATAAGAGGGGCTGGTAATACGGAATCGAAAGGAGTAACCGCTTGAAACAGACCATCGGCGTGCTTTCTTTACAGGGCGACTTTTTAAAACACAAAACGGCGATCGAGAACTGCGGGCATAGAGCGCTTTACGTTAAAGACCGTGAAACCTTGCAAAAATGCGACAAACTGATCATTCCCGGCGGCGAATCGACTACGCAACTGCTGTTGATCGACAAATTAGGCTTGCGCGAAGCGTTGATTGAATTCGGCAAAAATAAAGCCGTCATGGGAACTTGCGCCGGGTTGATCATTCTGGGAAACACGCGCGAGCATTTGCCGTCCGATCCTTTGAGATTGATTGACATTAAGGTAAAACGTAACGCCTACGGTCGGCAGGTTGATTCATTTATTGACAAGATTCAATTGGACCTGAACGGGAAGCGCGCCGAATTTGAAGGCGTATTCATCCGTGCGCCGAAAATTATGGACCTTGGGAAGGATGTAAAGCCATTGGGCTATTTGGGCAAAGATATTGTTTTAGCCGCCAACAAACACATTTTAGTCGCCACCTTTCATCCGGAATTAACGGACAATCCTGTCATCCATCGCTTTTTCATCGAGCATTTTGCGTAGCTGAGGAAGCCGGTTTTCGGCAACGCTATCACCATTAAAGAAAAAGAAGTACGCAAATGGTTTGTGGAATCGGGTTTTGTAGCCGTCTTTTATAGACCCGAAGAGAAAATTTCACCGAAAACTGTGGAGAAAACTGTGGAGAAAACTGTGGAGAAAATTCTCGATTCCATACGGGAGAACCCCAGGATAACTATAAAGGAATTGACAAAAATAACCGGCTTGTCAAGAAGAGGAATTGAGTGGAATCTTACTAAATTGAAAAAAGAAGGTAAAATTCGAAGAGTCGGTCCCGCAAAAGGCGGGTATTGGGAAGTGATTGAGAAATATTGATAAACGACGGCGCGTGAAATAAACAGTCTTAACCGCAGATGAACGCAGATTAAATGATTTCGCTGATTTCAAAAATCCGTGAAATCTCAAAATAAGCGTTAAACGGGGTAGGCTATGAATAAACAGGAATACAAATATTCTGAGCTTACGGGCAAAATTATCGGCTGCGCCATACAAGTGCACAAGGTGTTGGGTAGCGGCTTTCAGGAAGTAATTTACCAACGGGCACTGGCTATTGAATTTACCAGGCAGGACTTGTCTTTTCATCGTGAACTGGAAATGCCTATTTATTACAATGAACAGCAAATCGGTACTCGCCGTGTTGATTTTTTGGTTGAAGATAAGGTCATGGTAGAGATAAAGGCTTTATCCAAACTGGAAGACGTCCATCTGGCACAGGCTATTAATTATCTTGAAGCATACAAACTGGAAATCGGGCTTCTGATTAATTTTGGTACAAGGAGATTAGAGTTTAAGAGAATAATAAACAGTCTTAACCGCAGATGAATGCTGATTAAATGATTTCGCTGATTAAC
>JAADIP010000088.1 GCA_013151275.1 Calditrichota bacterium
TGATCGAGACTGAGCCGCCATTCGAACAAAGAGCCGGGAGTTAAATTAAAAGCGTAATCGTAAAGCGAAAAACAGGCTTTTAAAGCGGATAAATTCCGCGATTCCTTTTGCAGATTTTTAAATTCGGAAAATATTAGCAAAAAAGCGATTAAACTTAAGGTTACGGCTGAAATTACAAAAAAAGTAACAGCCCGAACAAAATGCGATTTCATTTTCATCAGAGAAAATTTTCAAAATTAAAATTAATAGTTACCATTTTGTTATATTTTCGTTAAGCGGCTTCTCCGGTCGCTGTTTACTGGCTACTGGTCGCTTGTAACTGGTTGTTGGTCACTAATTCGTTAAGCGTGTAAGCGAACCTCTCCTGTCTCTTATCAGGGATCACGCATTACGGCTTTTAACTTGTCAATTTTGCTTTATTTTGCGTCAAAGATCCCCCCTTTTAATTTCCCCCCTTTTTCAAGGGGGGAACGCCGAAGGCAAGGGGGGTCTTTATAATCATGAAATACGGTCTTAGAAAATCATTAAACGATTTTTCGCCAAAACACGCGTCACGACAATTCGTTAAGCATTAAGCATCTTCTTCGGTCGCTGGCTACTGGTCGCTCGTTACTTTGTCACTTTGTCACTTTGTTACTTTGTCACTCTTTTACTCATCACGCATTACGACTTTGTCACTTTTCCCTTTAATCTTTAATCTTTAATCTTTTATCTTTAATCTTATCCCTCACTCTTTCGCCATCAGCAGCTTTTTGAACCCGTTGCGGCTTAATATTTCGAATTTCTTAGCGATTTCTTCCTCATCCTCCATTTCTTCGTCGGTGATGTAGTGGACATCCAGAAGCCCTCCCGCTTTGTAACCCGTCCGGATATAATTCATCTCATCGAGGCACAAACTCCAGCCTTCGAACCACTTGTCCAGTTCGCGTTTTTGCTGCGGAGTTCCCGCAAAGTGCACAAGAATATCAATATCGCTTCCGGCTTGCGCCAATCCTGTTTTGGTGCTTCCCAAAAGGTATAACTCTTTAACTCCAAAACGCTTGGGATCGAGCTGTTCGGCAATACGTTCCGCCATTTGCTGACGCCATTGCCAGTGATCCATGTAAGAATGCCCGAAAATCGCTCCCTGCGGCTCTTTGTTGTTCGGGGTGATAGAATCGGGAGGAGCCAGAATTCCCATGGCTCGTTCCTGATCGCCGTTCATCAAAATATTGAATAGTAATCCGTTGCTGTTGTGCGGAACGTCGATGATGCGAAGGACGCGATCCAAATTGGTGAATGCGGGAAGAATTTCGTAGAGCGCGTTCGGAGAGTTCTTGAAAAAATCTTCCCTGAAAATAACCCCTTCTTCATCGGGATATAAAGGAAGGTATTTAATATCCGCTTCCACCAAATCCTGAAAGAAATGGGTGCCGAAAGAAAGATCCGGAACATAATTTCCTTTACGCCGGGCGATTTCAATTATCGCCGCGGTATTATTGATGTCCGAATAGGTGACGCTCACGCCCAGCTTGATATCGCCTCTGCTGCCCCAACGCCCGGGACCCATTAAGATAAATTTTCTTTTAGGCAAAACCTTGTTCAATTCTCCCACAGCCCGACCCACGGCTTTAAGGTCTTCGATATTGTCGATCTGAGTGTAGGTCTCCGGATCCACATAAACGATGAATTGAATATTAGTGACTGTTCCGTTGGTGATGTATCTGTTCGCCGTAAAGATGATGTTTTTTTCTGCGATATTCTCCGGGAAAACAGCCGGCGTGCAGAATTTTGAATAGCTTTGAGGACGGCATTGCAGCAAATAAAAATTTTCACCGTCGTGCGCAAATTCTTCAATATCTACAGGCGTGGCTAATTTGCTCTGTAATTCTTTAATGACCGCCCGCATCTGTTTGATGAAATTCGTATTTTCCAGTAAACCGTTAAACGTTACAATCACATCCTCTTTTTCCAGATTCGTGTTAAAGCCGACTTTTCTCAAAATTCCTTCATCAAGAACAGAAACGATTTTTTCCAGTATCGGATATTCGTAGCCGTATTCCTTTATTAATTTTTTGATCGGGATGGTTTCAAACAAGCATGTCTTTAAATTGATGACATCATCGACCTTTTGCGGCGAATAACGAACGATTTCGTCAACGCTTACGTTGGCGCGCAAAGAGGGCTGTCCGGGAGCGATCAAAACAGGGTAGTCGTCGCTGAGCCGATCGACCGCTCTTGTGCCAAGACCGGGCACCATTCGGATTAGTCCGTCTTCGCGCCTGATTCGCGGAGACCAGCGGAATTCGTTGTTGCTGAACGCAACGCCGGCAAAAGCGGGCAGATAGTAATCGCCCACTTTCTTTCCCACAACTTCCTGAATCATAATGCCCATCTCTTCATGGAAGTCGAGCAATCCCCGTTCAGCCCGGTATTCGATGGGATCGGGTCCGATGGTGGAAGCGTAAACCTCCGCAATGGCGTCCAGCAAAGCGTCCAACCGATCGGCTTTGCTCCCCTGATTCGCGATAAAAAGACTCTTGTACTTTCCGGAAAAAGCGGAGCCTAAACGGTCTTCCAGAAGACTTGAGCTGCGGACAATGAGCGGCTTTTCTCCGAAATCGTCCAGAGCCATAGCCACGCCTTTGATAATCTCCGGCGGGAAGTGCGAGCTTTTGAACAGTTGAACCACGTGCGGGTATTCTTTTCGCACTTCGTTGATGGGTTTGTATTTTTGCTCCAGCATTTCGTCCAGGTTGTTGTAATGCATAAAATAAATCATGGCGTCCGAAGTGATGTACCAGGTTTTTGGGATTTTTATGCCGGAAAGCAATTTGTCCCGATCTTCGGACGATTTTAAAACCCGATATGCTAAAAACAATCCCGCGCTTTTCCCGCCTAATTTTCCGTGACTTCCGATGGGAAAGATCATTCGCTGCAGAATATTGTAGAAATCTCTGACCCGAACATAGTTTTTGGCGATATTAATAAATTCCAGTTGATCCGTAAAAAAGCGGCGAATCAAAGAAGCCCGAACGCCCACAAGTGTAGAAGGAGCAAGCTGCATGCCTTCCGGGTTGATCTGATAATACCGCCGGAGAGCCTCGCTGATATCGGTAAGAGAACTGTTGATATCGGATGTGGCGCGGACAAGAAAGCTTGTTTTGTCTTCCTGAATCCATTGTTGAATTTTGGTTAATATTTCGGAATTCGGTAAATACTTGGACGCCACTTTGAAAATTTCTTTAGCCATTTTGTTGATGTCGGTCGCTTCCTGTTTTTTTAAGGGCGCGTTGATTTCTCCGAGGATATCCGATTCTTTTTCGGTTGTGGCGTAAGGATTAAATTGCTGCAGCATTTGGTTTGCTTCGGCAATTCCTTTCCAAACCAAAAGATTCAACATTTTGCGGGCTATTCGGATGTACAGGTCCGGATCGGTGCGTTTAAGCAGCTCTAAAATTACCTGCCACTCTTCCGAACGCCGCCCCGAAATGGACTGTTTGGCTGTCTCCCACTTGTCAAAAATTTTCTTGAGTTTTATGTACATGATGTGGAAAGAAAGACGCTGGGCAAGATTGTCGATCAGGCGCTTTTCGTCGAACAGAAAAGGACCCACATTGCTGGCAGGTTTTTCTTCGATGTAACAAACGCGGATCCATCCCACATTGCGATCCTGAAAACGTAAGTCGGCGTTTAACGCCCAGGGCGAATCTTTAAAATTATTCGTTTTGAATTCTTTGTTCTGATAGACAATTAAAACCTTGCAAATTTCCGGATATTGAAAGGCGGAAGGCAGCAGGTTAACGATACGATTGAAAATATCGTCGAGATTAAGCATGTCCTGATGCAAAATCTCTTCGATTTCGTAAAGAACGTTTAATTCTTTTACGCGTTCTTCCAGAGTATCGATAAGTTTGTCAATTGACTGTGGTTTGGGATTCGGATTCATTTTGACCCTTTAAAATTGCATTTTTGTTTTTTTAAATGAACGAAAGAGCCGGATTGTTCAACCTGATTGATTTAAAGATAAGAAATCCGGCGGCTAATTGCCACCGGATTTAAGAAGTTTAACAGAATGATTTTGAATGAGATAATTTAAACCCAGCCGCGATCTTTGCACGCCTGAGCCACGCGTTCGATGGCGATAATGTAAGCGGCGTCGCGCATAAAAAGTTTGCGGTTGGAGGCTAAATTATTGACCGCCCGGAAAGCCGAAGTCATTTTGTCGTCAAGACGACGCAGTACTTCTTCCCGCGTCCAGTAAAAATTCATATTGCTTTGAACCTGTTCAAAGTAGCTGCAGGTAACGCCGCCCGCATTAGCCAGAAAATCGGGTATTACGAATATCTTCCGCTTTTCCAGTTTGGCGTCCGCCTCGGGCGTGGTGGGTCCGTTGGCTCCTTCGGCAATAACTTTAACCTTTCCGCTAATCCTGTCCGCGTTATCCGCGGTAATTTGATTTTCCAGCGCGCAAGGCAGTAATAAATCGACTTCCTGTTCAATCCAGGCGTCTCCGGGAAGGACCTCGTAACCCAAATCGCGGGCTTTGTCTTTGTCTATTCCGCCGAAACGATCGGTGATGCCGCGCAGTTCTTCGAGATCAATCCCGTCGAGTTTGCGAAAAGCGTACGAGGTTTGATCGTTTTGATCCCACGAAGAAACGCAGATCACCTTGCCGCCAAACTCGGAAAACAGTTCAATGGCGTACTGAGCCACGTTTCCGAAACCCTGAACGCTTGCCACTGTTTCTTCGATTTTCAGGTTAAGGTGTTTCATTGCTTCGCGAACGGTAAAAATCAAACCGTGTCCCGTGGCTTCGGTGCGTCCCAAAGAGCCGCCCATTCCCACCGGTTTGCCGGTAATAAAGCCGGGGAAGTGTCCGCCGGTCAGCGTTTCGAATTCGTCCAGCATCCAGAGCATGTGTTGCGCATTGGTCATCACATCGGGCGCGGGGACGTCGGAAAAGGGTCCCACGTTTTTGTACACCTGCCGAACCCAGCCGCGGCTGATTTGTTCCTGCTCTCTGGCGCTTAAGTTATGCGGATCGCAGACAACGCCGCCTTTGCCGCCGCCTAAAGGTAAATCGGCTACCGCGGTTTTCCAGGTCATCCACATGGCTAAGGCGCGAACCGTGTCAATGGTCTCCTGCGGGTGAAAACGAATACCGCCTTTGGCGGGACCGCGGGCGTCGTTGTGCTGTACGCGAAATCCGCGGAATACCTTTACCGTGCCGTCGTCCATCCGCACGGGAATGCTAAAATGAAATTCACGCAAGGGATTGCGCAATAACTCCCTGGTTGCCTGATCCAAACCAATCATATCTGCAACTTTGTCAAATTGTTTTTGAGCCATTTCAAAGGCATTAAATGATTTTCCTGCCATTGTTAACCCTTTCTTTAATTAGTCAAAAGACAATCGGATTCCGTCAATTTTACTGCGTAAAAGGCTATAATTTACGAATGAAATTGTCAAAAAGAAATTTCTTTATTTATGCAGTAAATAAACGCTGTTCAATGTTTTTGATTGTTTTTAATTTCTTGAAAATCAAGAATTTAATGTACCGCCAAACACGCACATAATGCATTTTAACTATTTAAAATGAGTATAGTTGCAAAATTGACAAATTGTCCCTGAAAAATTCAGAAATTTTGTCTTCGTTTATTAAAAACTTTTCCGGTCAAACAGGAGCGAAAGAGATTCAAAAATGTTTAAGAGGAATATTAAAATTTAACTTTTAATAGAATAATAAGTTAGGATGAAATTTATTTTTAAAAAACTTTAAAAAAAACCGCTAAATATTCTTGCATTTTGGTCGAAATAATGTTATCATTGTGGAAAGAAATTCCTGAAAATTGCACAAAATGGAAGAGAATCCCAAAGGCGTGGTGGCAAATGGCGTTAGTGGATTTTGCAGGTGAATTTTCCTGCGCATTAGACAATAAAAATCGTGTGAGCATCCCTTCCGGCTTAAGAAAGATGTTTATGCCAGAAGCCGAGAACACTATGGTGTTTACCCGCGGTTTCGAAATGGAAAACATCTATGCTTACCCCTTGAACGAATGGCAAAGGCTTACCCAAAAATTACGCACCTTAAACCCTCTTGAAAAAAAGACACGCGATTTTATTCGTCTGTTCGTCGGCGTCGCTCATGTCGCCACCATGGATAGTCAGGGAAGAGTGATGATTCCCGAACGGATTCTCCAGATGGGAAAAATTGAAAAAGACCTTTTACTGATCGGGTCTTTGACAAAGTTTGAAATCTGGAATCCAAAGGTATATGAAGAGTATCTGAAACGCGAGAATTTAAGCTTAACGGAATTAGCGGAACAAATTCAATTTAAAGATATGATTTTTGGTAACAGTGACTGAAACAAATCAATATCATATTCCGGTTCTGGTTGACGAGGTATGCGAGGCTTTGATTATAAATCCGGACGGAGTTTATCTGGACGGAACGCTGGGAGGCGGCGGGCACGCGGCGGAAATTTTAAAGCGTCTTAGCGCCCGGGCTCTTTATATCGGAATGGATCGCGATCCCGAGGCGATTGAATTTGCCCGCAAAAGACTGAATGATTATTCGAATGTTATTTTTTATCACGGAGTTTTTACCGAGCTGGAAAAGGCTATGGAAAAGGCAAATGTTAAGGAACTTGACGGCGTGTTATTGGATCTTGGAATTTCGGGACATCAGGTGGACGATCCGCAGCGCGGATTTACTTTCAGAACGGAAACGAAACTGGATATGCGTATGGATCCCACCGCGCAAACGGTTACTGCGGCGGATATTCTTTTAACGTATGATCTCAGATCGTTAAGCAGAGTGTTCAGGATTTACGGGGAGGAAAGACATTCACACTGTATTGCCAGGTTAATTGTTAAAGAGCGGGAAAGCAAGCCTGTTGTTACCAGCGATGACCTGATTCGCATTATTGACCGCTGCGTTCCGAGAAAGCATGTAAAAAAATCGTATGCCAGAATTTTTCAGGCTTTGCGGATCGAAGTAAACAAGGAGCTGGAGCAGTTGCGGGAAGCGTTGAATTTGGCTTTGGGAAAACTGAGAAAAGGCGGTCGTCTTGTTGTTATCAGTTACCATTCGCTGGAAGACCGCGCTGTCAAACAATTTTTACGCAAGCAGGAAAATCCCTGTGAATGTCCTCCGGAGTTGCCGGTTTGTCAATGCGGGAAGACTCCGGCGCTGAAACGGATAAGACCGTATTTAATTTTACCCCGTGAAGAGGAGATAAACAATAATCCACGGGCAAGGAGTGCCAAAATGCGAGTAGGAGAAAAATTATGAGTAAACGCGGAAAAAATCGTTTTCGGCAATGGATGGTTCGGTTTTTATTGCTCTTTAGCGTAGTAATGCTCGTCAGTTTAAAATTGTGGATACATTTCCAGGTTGATTTGTTGATGCGCGACATCCGAAGTCTGGAGGTTCAGAAAAACCAGCTTTTAAGCGAGCGGGAAAAAATTAACGCTCAGGTGAAACGCCTGCAAAATATCGATCGAATCGGAAGACTGGCAAAGGAAAAACTCTCGCTGGTCAACGACCCCGAACCGTTGCAAACCATTCGTCTTGAAGATTTTGAACAGTTGGATCATCTAAAAGAGAAATTTGCGGCTAAACAGAGCAAAGCGGAAAAAGACTACAATTTAGCCGGCATAAAATGATAAGAGGCGGTAGCACGGATGAAAAAGAATCTACGCTGGATCCTGTTAATCGTCGGCATCGCCCTTTTCTGGCTGGCACTGGAAGTCAATTTTTTCCGCCTGCAGGTTGTCAGGCACGACTATTTTCAAAAATTGGCAAAAGACCAATATTTCAGGCGGCTTAAGCTTCACGCGCAGAGAGGGTTTATTTATGACTGGGCTGGCAACAGGCTGGTTACAAACACCATCCATTACGATCTGGCAGCCGACCCGTCTTTGGTAAAAAACAGAAAACGATTAATCCGGCTTTGTGCTGAAATTTTCAAGAAGCCCGAATCGTTTTTCGCCGCAAAATTGCGCGATAAAAGTCGTTTTGTCTATCTGGAGCGCAAGGTAACGGCTGAAGAGATTCAGCCGATTTTGAATCTGAATGATCCGGGAGTCATTAAGATTCCCGTTTTTCGGCGCAGCTATCTTTACGGAGAATACGCCGCACAGTTAATCGGATTTACGGATCCTGACGACCGGGGTCTGGGGGGACTTGAATTGCAATTTAACGATCTTTTAAAAGGAAAAGACGGTTCCGCTATTTTGCAGTATTCGCCCGGAGGAAGAATTTTTTACAATGCGGATTTTCCCATCGAAACGCCCGAAAACGGAAAAGATATTTATCTGACAATAGACAAGAATATTCAAACGGTGGTCGAGCAGGCGCTTCGCCGCGGCGTTCAGAATTCCCGAGCCGCTTCCGGAATGTGTGTTGTAATGGATCCCAATTCCGGGCGTGTGCTGGCGATGGCGAACTTCCCTTCGTTCGATCCCAATCACCAGCAGGATTTTAAGGCGTTTAACAAAAAGAACCGTATTATTACGGATGTGTTTGAACCCGGCTCGACCATTAAAAGTTTTGTGGCTGCCACGCTTTTGCAGACTAATTTAAAAAAGCCCGGCGATCTGGTTTACTGTGAAAACGGTCGGTTACGGCTCTACAATAAAGTTTTTACGGATTCAAGAGCACACCGCTGGTTAACGTTTAAAAAAGTGGTTTCCAAATCTTCCAATATCGGGATGATTAAACTAACGCAGGATTTACCTGCCAATACGCTTTTCCGCTATCTGAAGAGTTTTGGTTTTGGCTCGGAAACCGGAATCGATCTGGAAGGGGAAGAAAAAGGCTTTTTAAGACAGCCGGGCACATGGTCAAAAATGCAAAAAGCGTCGGTTTCCATCGGATACGGAATCGGAGTGACGGCTCTCCAGCTCGCCACAAGCTACGCGGCGCTCATTAACGGAGGCAGGCTATTTCGTCCGTTTGTCGTCTGGAAAATTACAGACCCCGACGGAACGGTGATCGAAGAGCACAAACCCGTCCTAATCCGAAAGGTGATTTCCCAGCGGGTGAGCAACAAAATAAAAGAATTTTTACTTTCGGTGGTGGAAGAAGGAACCGGAACCAAAGCCAAAATAGAAGGTATATCTCTCGGCGGTAAAACCGGAACCGCCAAAAAGGTGAAGCCCGAAGGCGGTTACTATTCCAACAGATATCTGGCTTCGTTTGCCGGTTTTGCGCCTTTTGACGAACCCAAATATGTTTGTGTGGTTATTATCGATGAACCCAAAACGCATTTTTACGGAGGACAGGTCGCGGCGCCGGTTTTCAGAGAGATCATGTTTAAAATAATGAATTTGGATATGCCTGCGAGGATGCACAAAAATGACGAAAGGTCGTCTAAGCACGAAATGCTGCTGGTTCGGAAAAATCGGAATGTTCCCGATTTAACCGGCTTTACCAGGGAGGACGCCAAACAGTTGCTAAAGGCGAAAGACATCGATTACGATTTGCGGGGAAAAGGCGATTACGTAATTCGTTCTTACATGAAGGATGACGAATTAATCGTGGAATTGGGCGATCGACCGATTCAGTCCGAAAAGATGCCGAGGCTGACGGGACTGACGCTGCGCGAAGCCTTTACGTTAATTGATTTGTCAAAATTACAGTTAAAAATTGTCGGCGATCCCACCGGCATTATTTACAAACAAAGTTTACCGCCGGGGACGATTGTAAAAAATAAAGCCAGGCTGGTTTTAACGTGCAGCGCTCCTTAGAAGCGGAATGTTTTGAGAAACGTAAATTCGGAATTCGGAGTAAGATTTTTATGAGCGAACGTAAAAAATCATTAAAAGAGTTGTTTTCGGAAATAAAGGTTGCATTATCCGAAGAGCAAAAGCGGATTGCCGTCGGCGGAATTCAATACGATTCGAGGAAAGTAACGGCGGGCGACCTGTTTGTTGCGGTCCGCGGCTTTAAAACGGACGGGCATCAATATCTGGAAAAGGCGGTTCGTTCCGGCGCCGCGGCTGCGGTGGTAGAAGAGAAGCGCAGCGGTTTGGGAATTCCGCAAATTGTGGTGCCGGATTCCAGAAAAATTTTAGCCGCGCTTGCCGCCAATTTTTACCGACCGGAAATAGACCGCCTGACCCTTGTGGGAATTACCGGCACAAACGGCAAAACAACCACTTCGTATCTTGTGCAATCGATTTTAAACGAAGCCGGATTACCCTCGGGATTGATCGGCACCATTCAATATCAAATAGGCGAAAAACGCTGGGACGCCTGGAATACGACTCCGGAATCGGTCGATATTTGCCGCATGCTTTACGAATTGCATGAGCAAAAATATCGCGCCTGTGTGTTAGAGGTTTCTTCTCACGCCCTGGCTTTGAATCGCGTAAACGGTTTAAAATTCAAAGTCGGAGCGTTTACCAATCTCACGCGCGATCATCTGGATTTCCATCAAACGCTCGATTCGTATTTTGAGAGCAAAATGGAGCTTTTTAAATTGCTCGATTTAAACGGCAGCGCGGTGATCAATTTTGACGATCCGTTCGGGCAAAAAGCCGTCGATCGGATTTCGCAGCCGGTTTTGACGTTTGGGTTTTCAAAGGAAGCGGATATTCACCCGGCGTCTTCAAACGTGAGCATGGACGGAATTGTTCTGGAATGTGAAACGCCTTTCGGGAAAATAAAGATCGAATCGCAATTGACCGGACAATTCAATATCCAGAATATTCAGACGGCGATCGGCGTGGGACTTGCCCTTGCCATTCCTCTGAATACGATTAAAAAAGGAATCGAAGCGGTAAAACGCGTTCCCGGGCGGCTGGAATCGTACGAAATTAAACCCGGAATTAAAGCGGTGATCGATTACGCGCACACGCCCGATTCGCTGGAAAAAGCGCTTTTGGCGTTAAAAAAATTAACGCCCAATCGTTTGATTGTTGTCTTCGGCGCAGGAGGAGACCGCGATCGCGGCAAACGTCCGTTGATGGGAGCGGTCGCCGAAAAGATTGCCGATCTTGCTTTTGTTACTTCGGATAATCCCAGAACCGAAGACCCGGAAAAGATAGTTGAAGATATTCTTACCGGCATGCGGGACGAAACAAAACGGCGCGTGATCGTCGATCGTAAACAGGCTATTTTTGAAGCTGTTAAAGAGGCGCGCCCCGGCGATGTTTTGTTGATTGCCGGAAAAGGACACGAAATGTACCAGGACATTAACGGACACAAATACGATTTTGACGAAGCGGCTATTTTAAAGGAGGCTGCGCGGAGTGTGTGAACTGCGATTTAAAGACCTGCAACTGCTCGACGGCGTTCGGTTTGTGAACTGCCAAAAATTGCTTGCTACTAATCCGGTTTTGAGCCGCATCAATACCGATTCGCGTACGCTTAAACCGGGCGAGATTTTTTGGGCGCTGAAGGGCGACCGCTTTGACGGTCACGATTTTGTTCAGCCTGCCGCTCAAAACGGCGCTCGTTTTGCGGTTGTGAACTATGCGGTGCAAACCCGGGAACCGTTTCCGCAGGTTGTGGTGCCCGATACCCTTAAGGCGCTGCAACAATTGGCAAAAATCAAACGCTCAAAATTCAAAGGAACGGTCGTGGGCTTAACAGGCTCTAACGGAAAAACCACTACCAAGGAGATGATCGCTCATGTTCTGAGTTCCAAACAAAAGGTTCACAAAACCGTCGGAAATTTGAACAATCACATCGGCTGTCCCTTAACGCTGCTCGAGTTGCAGCCGGAGCACCGGACGGCGGTGATCGAGCTCGGTACAAACCATCCGGGCGAAATAGCCCTTTTAACGGAAATCACCGATCCCGATTTGGCGCTGGTGACTAATGTGGGTCCGGCGCATTTGGAGTTTTTCGGGACTTTGGACGAAGTAGCGCGCGAAAAAATATCCCTGTTCGACGGGCTTTCGGACGGGAAAACCGTTTTTATTAATCTCAACGATCCTTATCTGAAAAAGTATCGCCGGGAGGGACTGAAAAAAGTGACCTTTGCCTTTGACGAAAAAGCGGACGTCACGGGAAAAATTTTAAGAGTTGAGCGCAACGGAAATTGCGTTTTTCGTCTCAACGATAAGGTTGACATTTATTTGCGGACGCCGGGTGTGCACAATGCCTACAACGCGCTTTCGGCAGCCGCAGTGGCTTTGTTTTTGGGAATGAACGAAAACGAAATCAAAGACGCTTTGGAAAGTTATTCCGCCTTCGAGAAACGGATGCAGGTGCAGGAATACAACGGGATCCGAATTATTAACGACGCTTACAACGCCAATCCCGAATCGGTGAAAGCGGCGTTCGAAACCCTGAAACAGATGGAACGGTCGGACGGGCTGCTTCTGGTTCTCGGCGATATGTTCGAATTGGGCGAAGAAAGCCTGCATTGGCACGAAGCGGCGCTGAAGGGGGCTTTGTCTTTGAATCCCGATTTTATTTACGTGATGGGTAAATTCATGGAACAAGCCGCCGAAAAAATCGGCAAAGATAAAATCGCGGTTTTTGAAAGCCACGAACATCTTGCCCGCGCTTTAAAAGAAAAGATGCGACCCGGTTCTCTTGTTTTTATTAAAGGCTCCAGGGGAATGCGGATGGAAAAAGTTTTGGAATATATTTAATCATAGAGATGGCGTTATGTTAGCAAAATTTTTGTACCAGTTTGCGGATTTTTTTATCGGGTTTAACGTTTTTCGCTACATCACGGTCAGGGCGGCTCTGGCTGCGATAACGGCGTTAATTATTAGCTGGTGGATCGGACCAAAGGTAATTCGCCTGCTTCGCAAATATCAAATCGGCGAAGAAATTCGCATTGAAGGTCCCAAGTCGCATCAGGTGAAAAAAGGCACGCCCACGATGGGCGGTTTAATCATTCTTTTTTCCATTGTGGTGGCGGTGCTGCTTTGGGCTGATGTTTTCAATCTGTATTTGCTGTTGATTTTTTTGACCACGCTGGTGATGGGGTTGGTGGGATTTATTGACGATTATTTGAAATCCATTTTAAAGTTTAAAAAGGGATTGATCGGTCGTTACAAACTGTTGGGACAGATAAGCGTGGGCTTGCTGCTGGGAGCGGTAATCTATTTTCATCCCTTTTTCGACGGCTTCCATTCCAACACCAGCGTTCCGTTCTTTAAAAATCTGGAAATCGATTTCGGCATTTTTTACATCTTTTTTATCGTTTTTGTTTTAACCGGAGCTTCTAATGCAGTGAATTTAACGGACGGTCTCGACGGTTTGGCGGCGGGTTTGTCCGCCATTGCTTTTATCGTTTTGGCGGGAATGGCTTACGTTACCAGCAACGTAAAATTCAGCGATTATTTGAATATTATCTATTTGCCCGGCAGCGAAGAGATAACCATTTTTTGCATGGCGGTATTCGGCGCAGCCATGGGCTTTTTGTGGTTCAATTCGTATCCCGCGGAAATTTTTATGGGAGACACGGGATCGCTGGCTTTGGGAACCGCCATGGGCACGGCTGCCATTTTACTGAAAAAAGAGCTTTTACTTTTACTTATCGCGGGCGTGTTTATCGGCGAGGTGCTTTCGGTGATTATTCAGACCGGTTATTTTAAGTACACCCGGCGTAAATACGGCGAAGGGAAGCGCGTCTTTTTGATGGCGCCCATTCATCACCATTTTGAATTAAAGGGCTGGCACGAAACAAAAGTCGTGATTCGTTTTTGGATTGTCGGTATATTATTGGCTTTGCTGAGTTTGAGTACATTTAAAACGCAATGATCGGGCGGAAACATTGGCACTGAACAAAAAAAATATCGAAAAAAATGTGAGCGGAAAGCGCGTCACTGTTTTGGGCGCGGCGCGCAGCGGTTTGGCTGCCGCAGAGCTGCTGAAACATAAAGGAGCTTTGGTGTTTGTCAGCGATCTGGCAAAGGCGGAGCAAAAGCGGGAAGCCGTTGAATTTTTGAGAGCGCGAAACATCGAGGCTGAGTTCGGCGGACACAGCGAAAGAGTTTTTCAGGCGGATTTTTGTGTGTTGAGTCCGGGCGTTCCGGCGGCTTCCGAAGTTGTGCAAAAAATGCTGCGCAAAAATATTCCCGTTTATTCGGAAATCGAAGTGGCTTTCTGGTTCTTTAAAGGTCCGTTGATTGCCGTGACGGGTTCAAACGGAAAAACAACCACCACAACGCTGATCGGCGAGATGCTTAAAAAGAAATATCCCGACGCGGTTGTCGCGGGAAACATCGGTCAGCCCTTTTCCGATTTTGTGGAGCAAAGTAAAGAAGGCGTGTGGGGCGTTGTGGAAGTTTCCAGTTTTCAGTTGGAGACAGTCGAAACGTTTCACCCCGATCAGGTGGTTTTGCTCAATTTTGCGCCCAATCATCTTGACAGGTACGACAGTTATCAGGATTACATCGAAGCCAAATGGCGCGTTACTAAAAATCTTTCCGAGAACGATCGTTTTATTTACAACGCGGCGGACGATGAAATTCTGAAGCGGCTGCCTCATCTGGTCTGCAAAAAAAGCGGATTTCATATTCAGGGCGATCGCTCCGCGGAAGCGTTTTTTAAGAACGATGTCATCTATTTGCGGGGAGAGGCGTTTATTGCCGTAAAAGAAACGGGTTTGCGCGGATTGCATAATTACATGAACGGCATGGCGGCTATTTTAGCCGCGGTTTACGCCGGGGTTGAACCCGAACAGATCCGGGAAGTTCTGAAAGCATTTCAGGGGGTGGAGCATCGTCTGGAGTTTGTCAGAGAAGTCAACGGAATCAGGTTCGTTAACGATTCCAAAGCCACCACGGTGGAATCGCTCTATTACGCCCTGCAAAGTTTTGAGCAGCCGATTATTTTGATCGCGGGGGGAAAAGACAAAGGAAGCGATTTTACACGATTGAATCAGTGGATTAAAGAAAAAGTAAAGGCGGTTGTTTTAATCGGTAAAGCAACGGAAAAAATGCAAAAAGCCTGGCAGGACGTTAAACCCGTTTATCCGGCGTCTTCTTTAAAAGAGGCGGTGGAAAAATCTATTCGATTGGCGGAATCGGGCGATGTGGTTCTCCTATCGCCGGCGTGCGCCAGTTTTGACATGTTTCGCGATTTTGAAGACCGCGGGCGGCAGTTCAAAGAAATCGTAAAGAGTTTGTGAGGAAATTATGAAGCGCAGAAGTGTGGACATTCCTTTAGCGGTTGCGGTTACCCTGCTTTTGATGGGCGGGATGGTTATGGTGTTCAGCGCCAGTTCCATGATAGCGACCTTCCGCTTCGGTTCTTTGACCTATTTCTTTCAAAAACAGATTATCTGGGGCGCAATCTCACTGTTCTTTATGGTCCTTGTGTCAAAAATCGATTACCGGTTTTTAAAATCGGGATATTGGACGCTTTTTTTAGTGTTGGCGAGTATTCTGCTTTTGGCGGGATTATTTGTACTGGGAAGAAAGGTAAACGGCGCGATTCGCTGGTACAATCTCGGTTTTATGAGGTTCCAGCCTTCGGAATTTGCCAAGTTGAGTCTGATCATTTACGCCAGTTACTATCTTGCCACGCGCGAAAGAAAATTAAATGATTTCAAAAAGGGATTGCTGCCCATCGGAATCATTCTCGGGTTGTGTTTGGTGCTGATCATCGCCCAGCCCGATTTGAGCTCCGCCATGATGATTTTGATGATTGTCGGGCTGATGATTTTTATCAGTCCGGTTCCGTTAAAACATTTAATCGCAATTGTCGCCGGAATGATTCCCGTGGTCATCTTCTTTGTTTCGAGAAGCCCCTATCAATGGGGACGCGTAAAAAGCTGGTGGATTGCTTTGTACGATCCGGGGCAGGCGGCTTATCAGCTAAAACAATCGCTTATCGGTATCGGTCGCGGAGGAATTTGGGGACAGGGATTGGGTCAGAGCAAACAAAAGTTTCTGTTTTTACCCGATTCGCACACCGATTTTATTTTCTCCATCCTCGGCGAAGAATTCGGATATATCGGGGTTACCGTAATATTGGTTTTGTTCTTAATTATTTTTTATCGCGGAATGCGTATCGCCGCCCGTTCACAGGACAGGTTCGGCAGGTATCTGGCGATAGGAGTAACGCTCAATATTACGCTGTACGCCTTCATCAATGCGGGGGTTGTCAGCGCATTGTTCCCGACTACCGGTCTTCCCATGCCGTTTTTCAGTTACGGGGGATCGAATCTGTTGTTCCTTTCCATCGCGGTGGGATTATTGCTGAATATTTCGCGGCACGCCTCGGGCGATATTGCCGAGCAATGGGCGAATCGAAAGGAAAAGCAGCAGGAGTTAAGTCGAATAATTTTAACGGCGGAATGATGGCGGAAGATCAACTACGCGTGGCGCTGGCAGGCGGCGGTACGGGAGGACATCTTTTTCCGGCTTTGAATCTGGGCAAAGCCATGGAAGAAAAGTGGAACGCCAAATTGTTGTTCTTTGGCACGCGCCGGGGAATCGAAAAAGAGATCATCCCGCGGCACGGTTACGAATTGGTGTTTTTACCGGTTCAGGGTTTTCAAAGACGGTTGACGGCAAAGAATTTGTTGTTTCCCCTGAATCTTTTGAGGAGTCTGAGTTTAAGTAAAAAGGCGCTGCGACGCTTTAAGCCGCATCTGGTTATCGGCACGGGCGGATATGTGATGGGTCCGGTTTTGAAATCAGCCAAAAAATTGAATATCCCGGTTGTCATTCAGGAGCAAAACAGCTATCCGGGAGTAACGACGCGATTGCTGGCAAAGGACGCCGATTATTTGTTTTTAGCCTATGAAGAAGCCAAACAGTATTTACCGGACAACGTCCCGGCAATGGTGACGGGCAACCCGATCCGGCTGAAAATGACCGAAGGGGACAAAGAGGAAGATTTAAAAAAGTTCGGTCTGGAACCAGGGCGGTTAACGCTGCTTGTGGTGGGAGGAAGTCAGGGCGCCGAGAGCATTAACCGGGCTGTGATGGAAGTTATTCGCGAGGGTCTGTTCGCCGATCGGGTTCAGTGGCTTTGGCAGACGGGAGTAAAACATTTTGAGAAGTGGAGCCAAGAGGTTCAACGGATGAAAATAAAGAACGTACGGCTGGTTCCGTTTATTTCGGAGATGGTCGGGGCGTATCGGGCGTCGGACCTTGTGATCTGCCGCGCGGGAGCCATGACGCTTTCGGAATTAACGGCAATGGGACGTCCGGCGGTATTGATTCCGTTTCCTTACGCCGCAGCCAATCATCAGTACAAAAACGCTTTGGCTTTGGCAAACAGGGGAGCGGCAAAGGTTATTGTTGACGATGAAAAATTAGTTGAAAATTTAAAGAGAATATTCAAAGAATTAATGGAATCGCCGCAAAAGATTGAAGAAATGGCGCGCAAAATGAGCGCTCTGCATCAAAAAGACAGCGTCGATCGGATACTGTCCGTGATCGAACGGATTTTAGAACAAAGAGGATGGAAGTTCGGATTTGAGAATGAGCATATTTAAACGTAAAAAACGGTTCCACTTTATCGGAATCGGCGGAATAGGAATGAGCGGTCTGGCTGAAATTCTGTTGTCCATGGGACACGAAGTTTCCGGCTCGGATCGGCAGTTAACCGAAATCACGGATTATTTACGCGGACTCGGCGCCGTCATTTACGAAGGACACCGCGCCGAAAATGTGAAGCCGGTTGATTTTCTGATTTACAGCTCGGCTATTCCGGCAGATAATCCGGAAATGCGGCAGGCGAGGCGGATGGGAATTCCGCGCATTCGCCGGGCGGAATTATTGGGTCAGATTTTCAACAGGCATTTTGGAATAGCGGTAGCGGGCACACACGGCAAAACCACAACTACGGCAATGATCGGGCAAATACTTTTGGAAGCGGCTCTCGATCCCACCATTATTGTGGGCGGACGATTGCACAATTTGATGACCAACGCCCGGCTGGGAAACAGCGAGTATTTGATTGCCGAAGCCGACGAATACGACCGCTCGTTTTTAACGCTTTTCCCCAGAATTGCCGTGCTGACCTCATTGGAAACGGATCATCTCGATATTTATCGGGATCTGAATGATATTAAGCGGACATTTTTGCGATTCACGGCGCAGGTGACCTTTGACGGACTGATCATCTGCTGCCGCGAGGATGCGCATTTAAAAGAGATTAAAAGAGATTCTGCCGTCGTTTAAAAACGCTTGTTTAACTTATGGTTTGAATCAGGAAGCGGATTTGTGGGCAACGAACATTAAGTATGATCAAAAAACAACTAAATTTGAGGTTTACAATCGCGACGGAAAATTGGGAGACGCAGAGCTGCAGATTCCCGGTCGGCACAATGTTTTGAACGCCCTTGCTGCGATCGCTGTCGGACTGGAGCTGGAAATCGGCTTTAAAATCATCGCCGGGGCGCTGCAAACGTTTAAAGGGGTCGAGCGCCGTTTTGATATTTTAGGAATTGTTAATGATATCATGGTTGTGAATGACTACGCGCATCACCCCACGGAAATAGCCGTCACGTTGCAGGCTGCGAAAAACGGTTGGAACAGACGCATTGTGGCAGTGTTTCAGCCGCATCTTTTTTCACGAACCAGAGATTTTTACAGGGAATTTGCCGAAGCTTTGAAAATTGCCGATTTAACCGTGGTCACGGAAATTTATCCGGCAAGAGAAGAACCGATTGCGGGCGTCACGGGAAAATTAGTCGCCGACGCATTGGCGGAGAACAGCTACTATTTTGCCGACAAGAGCTCCCTGCCGGAATTTTTGAAACAACTCACGCAGCCGGGAGATATGGTCTTGTTTTTGGGAGCCGGAGACATCTATTTGACGGCGAAAAAGTTCAAACAAATGTTGGAAGGCGTCTGAAATTATGGCAAGAAGAAAAAAACACAGCCTTCGGGTAACTCTTATTTACCTTGCCGTGATTACAACGCTCTCGCTGCTGGCGTATATGAACAAAACCGTTGAGAAGTTCTTTGAAAACAGAATTTCGACTTTTGAATTGAAAGACATCAAAATCCACGGCAACTCGGCGCTGAGTCGTCAGGATGTGCTGCGTTTGTGCGGGGTAAAAGCGGGCGAAAAATTTTTGACGATAAAACCTTCGGAAATTGCGCAAAAGTTGTTGAAGTCACCGTTTGTCAAATCGGCAAGCGCGGTGTACAGTTTACCTTCAACCCTGCACATCAGTCTGGAAGAGCGGAAACCGGTGGCGTTTGTGTACGATCAAAAACTAATGTTGGTAGATCGGGAAGGGGTAATTCTTCCGATTCCCGAGACATCGGGTCATTCATGGAATCTGCCTTTGATTCACGGTTTTAAAGGGTCGATCGGGAAAATCGGCAGGCGCACTTCATCCGAACAAATTTTGAAGGCAATCGAAATTCTGGAATACGTCCGTTTTATCAGGTCGCCGCTTTTGCCGATGATTGCCGCGATTGACGTCAGTAATAAAAAGATGATGAATCTTTCTCTGATAAAAGGAGGCGCCAAAGTGCGATTTGATTATCGGGGGTATCAGGACGAGCTTTACATTTTAACCCGCTACATTCGGAATTATCTGAACTGGGATCAACTGGCGGACATCGATTACATCGATCTTCGTTTTGAAGATCGTTTGATCATAAAAAATAAAAAGAAACAGGGATAGAAATTCTTCAAAATTTGGGGAATAGCAATGGAAAAAAATGAAATTGTTTGCGGGCTGGATATAGGAACCACCAAGATTGCCGCCATAGTGGGCAAGCTTGATGAATACGGAAATTTAAACATTGTGGGCGTGGGCAACCATCCTTCGCAGGGTTTGCGCCGCGGAGTGGTTGTGAATATTGAAAAAACAGTGGAGTCCATTCGTCAGGCGATTGAACAGGCGGAACTTACCAGCGGGCATAAAATCACCAAGGTTTATGCGGGAATAGCCGGCGATCACATCCGTTCGTTCAACAGCAAGGGAGTGATTGCGGTTAGCGGAAAAGACCGCGTGATTACGGAAAAGGATGTTATGAGGGTAATCAACGCCGCTCAGGCTATTGCCCTGCCCATGGATCGCGAAATTCTGCATGTGCTGCCTCAGGAGTACACGGTTGACAATCAGGACGGGATCAATAATCCCATCGGTATGGCGGGCGTTCGTCTGGAAGCCGAGGTTCACATCATTACCGCCGCGGTGGCTTCGGCGAGAAATATTATCAATTGCATCGATCAGGCGGGATATGAGGTGGCGGATATTGTGCTGGAGCCTTATGCTTCCAGTCTTTCGGTTTTACACGAAGATGAGCGCGACCTCGGCGTGGCGATCATCGACATCGGCGGGGGCACCACCGATATTGCCATGTTTTTTGACGGCAGCATTCGTCACACCAAAGTTCTTGGCATCGGAGGAGAACACGTTACCAGCGATCTTGCTCAGGGTTTGCGCACTTCGCGCGATCAGGCGGAAGATATTAAAAAGAAATACGGTCTTGCCATGCAGTCTTTGTTGAACGGAGATGAATTGATTAAGGTGCCCGGGGTAGCCGGTCGTCCGCCGCGTGAAATTTCGCGCAGCGTAATTGCCGCCATCGTTGAACCGAGGATGGAAGAGATTTTTCAACTTGCGCTTCGGCAAATGGAAAAATCCGACGTGTTTGATTCGCTGGGAGCGGGAGTGGTTCTGACAGGCGGTTCTTCTTTAATCGAAGGCGCCGCCGATTTGGCGGAACGGATTATGGGCATTCCGGTTGAGGTGGGGATTCCGCGGGTCAGCGGAGGACTGGTGGAAACGGTTCGAAGTCCCATTTACGCCACCGGGGTGGGATTAATCTATTACGCATTGAAACACGGTCAAAGCAAAACAAAATTTCCCAGAAAAAACGGTTTTGCCCAGTTATTGCAACGTTTGAAAGACATTGTGGATGAATTTTTCGGATAATATAAAAAGAAGACATATTAACGGGAGATAAAAAATGATACAGTTTGATGCAACAGAAGAACAGAGCGCCAAAATAAAGGTTATTGGCGTTGGAGGCGCCGGGGGAAATGCCATCAACGGAATGATTGACGCCGGTTTAAAGGGCGTGGAGTTTATTGCCATAAACACCGACGCTCAGGATCTGGAAAAGAGCAAAGCTTCGAGCAGGATTCAAATCGGTAAAAATCTTACCAAGGGACTTGGCGCCGGAGCCAACCCGGAAATCGGTTTGAAAGCCATCATGGAAGATAAGGATCGTGTGATCGAAATTCTCAACGGAGCGGATATGGTTTTTGTGACCTGCGGGATGGGCGGAGGAACGGGAACCGGGGCTGCGCCCATAATCGCCGAAGTCGCCAAAGACCTTGGCGCGCTTACCGTGGGAATTACAACGCTGCCTTTTACGTTTGAAGGTCCGATTCGCAAAAAAAACGCGGAAAAGGGCATCGATGCCATGCGGGAACGAGTTGATACGATTCTGGTTATTCCGAACGATCGCATCTTTTCGATAATCGAACGAAACACGCCGGTCATCGCAGCATTTAAGGCGGTGGATTCCATTCTGCTGGAAGCGACCCGCAGCATCTCGGATTTGATCAACGTTCACGGTTACATCAATCTCGATTTTGCGGATATTCGAACCATCATGGCTGGAATGGGCGACGCGCTGATGGGCACCGGAGTCGGCGTCGGCGAAAATCGGGCGATTGTGGCGGCGGAACAAGCCATTACCAGTCCCTTGCTGGATGGGGTGGATATTGCCGGAGCGCGCGGCGTTCTCATCAATATTACAGGCGGACCGACCATGTCCATGCATGAAGTGGGAGAGGCGTCTTCTCTTATTCAACAGGCGGTGGGCGACGAAGCCAATGTGATTTTTGGCATGGTGATCGACGAAAATCTGACCGAAGAATTGCGGGTAACCGTAATCGCAACCGGTTTTAACGCGGAATTTAAACAGGCTGAAATTCTGCAGAAACCCAAGGAAAAAGAGGACACGGTTCAGGAACAGACGGATATTAAGGAATACGATAAACCGACCTTTATTCGGAAAAACAAACAGGTGGATAAGGAATATCCGGGAAAACCTCAGCCTAATATCTTTTTTATAAGCGAAGACGAATTGGAAAACGATCCCGAGAATCTTGAGATTCCGGCATTTTTACGAAAACAAATGGACTAATTGCGGCGGCGGGTCGGCAGGAAAGGATAATTCAAAAACACGATGCGCCTCTCCCGCCCGGATAATTTAAAATATCGGTCGGAAATTTTTCTTTTATTATGTGATGAATCGCAAAATTAGCAACTAAATTTCCGGCGCAATTTTTATTTCTGTTCTAATTGTCTGAAAAACAACGGATTAAAACGGATGAACGGAGATTAAAGATAAATTTATATTATCCGAAAGCTAAATTAGGATGTTTGTTTCCATTGCAGAAATTATTACCAGGGAGGCTTGAAATGCAGAGTGAACTTTACGAAATAAACGAAGCCGCACTACAATTGGGTGTGAGTACGGATGTGATCAAGAAATTTATCCGAATGGGGCTGGTTTTCCCTGTGAATAAAAGCGGAATGAAATTGACCCGATATGGAATTCGCCGTTTGAAGCAGGTTTTGGACCTGTACGAGAAATCGTATCCGCTTGATCGCATCGAAGCTATTTTGAATCATTAGAAAAAAAATCAGCGGTTAAAATAAAAAAGCCATCCCGTCCGAACGAGATGGCTTTCTTTTTAAACTTCCGTTTTCCCCGGAAATGTTTTTAAAAATCAATCCTTGATTAATCAATATTTTGAAAGTATGGTCTCCGCCTTGCTCACATAAGGGCTGTCCGGAAATTCGCTCTTCAAACGATCGAATTCTTCCCGGGCTTTCTCCACTTCGCCTTTTCTTAAATAGCAAAGAACCAATTTGAACTGCGCGTCTGATAATTTGTTGGAATTGGGAAAAGTAAACACCTTCTGGAAATCAATGATGGCAGCGTCGTATTGCTTTAAAGCGTAGTGAGATTCGCCGATCCAGTATTGAGCGTTGTCTGCCAGAGGATGGTTTGCATTGGCGGCAAGCAGCGCCTGAAACATGGTGAGAGCGGTCTGGTAATCTCTGGCTTCAAATGCCTGCCTCGCCTGTTCGTATTTAGCTTCATATTCGCCCTTGCTCACCGGACCCGCCGATGAAGGAACGTAGAGGCTTGTACTTTGCTTTGTTTGCTGCGCTTGTCCAACCTGCAGACTCTTCTGATTGAGCTGGTCTTTTAATTGCTGTATTAAACGATCTTTATCCCTCAACTGTCTTTGTAAATTCTTGATTTTTTTCTCGTAATTCTTTTTTTCTTTATTAGATAGAGAAGCGGCAGCCATGGATTGATCCGGGTTGGCGACTTCGTTTTCGTCCAGCAAATTGAGTTTCTCGCCTGTTTTTTTCTTTTTCTTTTTTGGTTTTTCCGTCTTAGTGTCAATACCAAGCAGAGCTTCGATATCGGTTAAATCCTGTTGTTGTTGTGTGGATTCGGCAGGGGGCGGTTCTTCCTTACGGGATCCGGCGCAGCTAAAAATGAAAAACGAAATGAGAAGTAAAATAAATGAAGAATATTTGATGCTCATAATTTCCTCCCGATAAACAATATTGTAACACAATATATCAATGGAATTGGAATAAGTCAATAAAATAATAGTGCTAAGTATTTTAATAACTTAATATTAACGTGTACCAAAAACCGATTTTTTAAAATTACCGAATACCGTTCTGTGTCCGGCGAACATAATGTGTTATTTTAATCTGATGTTAATATAAATTTAGTGAAATAAAGCAATAAAACACAAGGGGATCGAAAAGAAATAAAAAAATACAAGAGAATTTGCCGTAAGTTAAAATACGCGGAACAATTATTCCGAAAACAAATCGCCTTGCTCCGGCAGGGAAGTTTTAAGAAAATAATAGGTTTTACCCTTGATCCTTTTGGAATCGATAAAGTCTGTGCCCGCAAGGATTTTTCGCAGCTCTTTGTCCTGAATTTCTATTTCGGATTTTAGAGCGTTTTTTACGGCTTCGAGGGGCAGGGCTTTTTCGGACAAGATATCTTTTAATTTCTCCTCAATCGTGTTTTTATTTTCTTTAACGGGATTGCCGTAAAAATCCACCGGTATCGCGCCTTTCATGATCAGTAAATTGTTGGCGTTCTTTTCACCCGGTTCGGGTTTGCGGATAAAAATATTCCTTCCCTTCTTTAATCCGTTTAGTACGCCAGCCCAGGTTCCGCCTTTGCTGTCCGATTCGGCGACATAAATTGTGTAGGCTAATCCGTAGATGTATTTATTCCGATCCATGGCTAATCCCACGGACCACGGCGCGTTGGGATGATAAGCGCTTAAAATTAATACGTCTCCTTCGATGATCTTTTTGTAGTATTTTTTAATGCCGCCGCCAAAAGTTAAAATGCCTTGCGGTAAAACGACAATGCTGTAACCGTTGTATTCCAGCGTGGCGTCCAAAGCTGTTTTGTCAACTCCTTTTGCAAATCCGCTGACAACCACTTCGTAATTTTCCGCGCATCTTTTGGCGATATTTCTGGTAAACTCAAGAGAACGTTCCGAAGCCCGTCTCGAACCGACAATCGCTACCGAAGGTTCGTTTAATAATTTTGTATTACCCTTAACATACAAAATCGGCGGCGCATTTTGTACTTTCAGATTTTGTTTTAAAGTTGAAGAGTATTCTTTTGAATTAACGGGAATGATCCGGAAACCCTGTTCGATTAAGCTTTCGCTCAAAAACGAGTAATTCGGTAAATCGGTTTTCGCCTGTTCAATATCCTTCACCTGCCGGTCGTTCAGGTTGAATTCGTGTTTCAGGTCTTCCGCGTTTAATTCGAAAAATTCCGCAAAAGAGATTTTATAATTATCGAGAATCCGGATAATCAGGCGATTTATTTTTTCGTTGCCCCAATTGGGAAGATGACTCAACGCCATCCAGTAGGCAAATTCGTGTTCATAATTCATTTGATATCTCCGCCGACGGTTTTTGCGATTACCAACGGTGCAATTAGCAGCGCACCCAATTTTGTCAGATATTTTCCGATTTCTTTGACGGTTGCTCCGGTGTCGTAAATATCATCGATCAATAATATTTTTTTGCCTTTGATTTCCTCTTCCGGTTTGTAAATAAAAGCGTTTTTTACATTATCTTTTTTCAGAACAAAATTCTGATAAATTTTTTGCGGCTTTGTTTCCCTTGCTTTTTTTAAACCGTGCGAAATCGGAAAGCCCAACACGCTTGAAATTTTTTCGCTGAAATTTTTTACCAGGTCTCCGGATTCCGTGGGAGGAATATAAAGAATAAGATCGAATTTTTGATTGCCGAATTTTTTGCGAAAGGCGCGCAGGGTCAGCTTTAGTAAAAAATCGGGGAAATCTCCGCCGTTTTCGTATTTGCAGCGATGGATTACCGAGCCGACATTCGACATGCCATAATACGAAGCAGCCACGCCATCTACCAAGTTTGCGCCTTTTAACGAAAAGGTCAGTTCCGGAAAATAGGAAGTTTTAAAATCATCTATTTTCCCCCGCCAAAAGTCTGTCATTTCAACTTTGTGGTTAGTCTGCAATTCATTGTCGCATTTTCCGCATCTGCCGACATTGCTATCGCCCAAATATTGACAGAGGTATTCCATCCGGCAGGAATCGGTTTGCACATACTCGTGCATCTTTTGTAGTTCATGAAACTTAAATTCCCGTAATTTCTCGAACGGCTCGGTGTTTAACGGCGGGGCGTTGAACTGATATTCGTATTTTTTCCTCTTGTTGTAAAGAACCTCTTTGACGATCCCCTGATCGAGCAGGTCTGCTTTAATCACTCTCACCTGCGTTTGAGTAAGGTTGGTTTTTTGCATCAGCTCGTGCTCGCTAAGCGGTTCTTCTTTTAAAGCATTTATTACGGTTTCGTATTTTTTGATCGACGGTCGGCTGTTTTTTATGAAATGAGTCGGTAAATCCATGTCCGCGGGATTGAAAAGCAGATACAAAAACGTCGGTTTACCGTCTCTTCCGGCTCGTCCGATTTCCTGATAGTAATGAATGGGAGATTGCGGGATTTGCGTGTGAATGATAAATCGAATATCGGGCTTGTCAATACCCATTCCCAGGGCGTTGGTGGAAACCACACATTTCCAGCGATTGGATTGTAATCCGTTTTCAATTTCTTTTCTGGACTCGGCGTCCAGACCGGCATTGTAATTTATGGCATGAATCCCGTTGAATTGCAGCCATGAAGAAATAATTTCGGTTGTTACTCTGGTTCCGGTGTAAATTAAGCCGTTGCCTTGCGCCTGCGAAAGGAAATTCGCCAACCAGACCAGTTTTTCGTCCTGATCCTTGACCTTTACGACGTTCAATGAAAAATTATGACGCAGCAAATTGCCCCGAATCAGGGCGGCATTTTTACCCATTTGTTGAATAATATCCTGCGCCACTCTGTCGGTCGCCGTGGCGGTTGTCGCCAGTACGGGAAAATTTTCGGGCAGCAGTTTGACTAAATTAATGATTCTCCTAAAAGCCGGGCGGAAATCGTGCCCCCAGACGGAGATGCAATGGGCTTCGTCAATAACGATCATAGAGAGATTCATGTATCGAACGGCGTCAAGCCATTCCTGATTTTCCTGCCGTTCGGGCGCGATGTACAAAATTTTTAATCCACCGTTTCGAGCCTGTTCCAGAATTGCGTTGTTTTCGTCCGGAGTTTGTTCGCTGTTAACGCAGGCTGCGGATACGCCGACGGAATTCAGGTAATTTACCTGATCGCGCATGAGAGCAATTAACGGGGAAAAGATGATGGTGAGTCCGTCAAACAAAGTGGCGGGAAATTGGAAGCATAATGATTTCCCGAAACCGGTTTTTTCGACTAATAAAATTCTTTCGCCGTTTAATATTTTGGAAATGGTCGTCCATTGATCATCATAAAAACGATCAAGGTTGAAAATCTTTTTTAAATGCTGTTCCGCTTCGCTTCGGGTCATACTTCAATCATAAGTTTGATAAATGAACCATAATGTTGAAAACTTGGAAGAACGCTGTAAAATTCACAAAAACTAAACCGACCGAGCCGCATTAAGCGTATCGTTCCTGTAAATATTCGATAAATCCGGATTCTATCTCGTTGATTACTTCAATGAACGGTTCGGGATTATCAAGATAACCGATATCGGACAAGAATTGATAGAATAATTTTAAAGTGGGCGGAATTTTAACGTAATCATAGGGTTCCGCGACCATTTTTCTCAAAATATAATCAAAGAAAAATGCTTCCAGTTCGGAATAGGAGACTGTGCTTAAAGTGACTTCCGTCTCATAAAGCGAGCCGTAAATAAAATCGAGAAAAAAAATGGCAATATGAGAAGAATTTTCCGCATATTCTTTTAATCCCTTAAAAACCATCCAATTAAAAAAACAATCTTTCGCCGTATCCGTTAAGTTTTGAAAGGTTGATCCCCAAATATCATATTCCGGATTGTCTTTATCATCAAGAGTTAAAGAGAGCATTAATTTATCCATTATATGTAATATTCCGATAAGTTTCAGATCCGCATCCTTGGCAGAATAGGGCTTATCGGAAAAATTATAATCAAACCGCGAGATGATATAGTGTTTTTCCTTCCTGATAAACATGGTTCTCGGGTCTTCTGGTTGAATTTCATCCGGTAAAAGATATTCTTTTCTCTTAATCATAAAATCAAGAAATTCTTCGGCTTCCTGTTCATTAAGCTTTAATGTTTTACGGATTTCATTAATAATCATATTTTTATCTTCTTTGGCGCCTTCAGGTTTTTGGGATAATCCGTAATTCCACAGTGGGATAAGAAGCTGAAAGGCATCATTAGGATCTTTAACGGCACCTTTTTCAACGAATTCGAGCACAGGCTTTCCGTA
>JAADIP010000143.1 GCA_013151275.1 Calditrichota bacterium
TCCGCTTCCCGGATCCCCCCTTTTAATTCCCCCCTTTTAAAAAGGGGGGAACGCCGAAGGCAAGGGGGGATCTTCGTCAAGTAAGACAGTCCCCGAATGTTCCGGCTAATTCGTTAAGCAACTTCGACACTCACTCGTCACCTGTCAAACTCAGTCACTTTGTTACTTTGTTACTCTGTTACTCTGTTACTTTGTCACTTCTCACGCATCACGACTTTTTCCGCAATAATTTTCAATAAGAATTAATGTACATTATTAAATCTATTTTCTCAAATCTTTAACCATCACAAGGGCGTCTTCGCCGTCGCGGTAATAGCGTTTCCTGATTCCGATCGTTTTAAAATCAAACGATTGATAAAGTTTAATAGCCGCCAAATTGGAGCGCCGCACTTCCAAAAACGCAAATTCAGCATCGTTAAACTTTTTAAGAATGTACTCCAAAAAATATTTCCCCAATCCCTTCCTGCGGAAATCGGGATGAACGGCAAAATTCGCGATATGAACCTCTTTAAAAAAACTCCACACTATGGCGTAACCGGCGATTTTTTCATCCGCTTCGAGAATCATGGGATATGAGTAATCTTTGTCTTCCAATTCCGTCTGAAAAGAAGTTCTGGACCAGGCGTCGATAAATATCTCTCTTTCCATTTGAACGACAACATCAAGGTCCTTTTCTTCCATAGGACGAATAAGTACCTTCATAGCACGCCGGCAAACGGTCTTATGTACATCGGTTCGATGGTTTTTAAATCATCCGCGCCTGATTTCAAAAACTTTTTGTAGCCGATCTCCGCCAGAAAACGGCTTAAATACAATCCCTTATGGTGAACCGAAACGCCTTTTACCTGAAATTTTTGTAAAATCTCCGCATCCAAACTATGAAAAGAAGGTTTGACAATAACAGCGCCCGAAGGAATGACTTCAGGCAGCTTGTCTTTAAGAACCACCCGATGTTCTTCTATTTCGGGCAGTCCGTCTTTATCGAATTTCAGCCGGGCAAAATAGACCTCTTCCCGCCGGGCGTCAATAATCGAAAAAAGCTGCTTTTCCGAAGGCGTTGCCTGAAAAGCCAGTATTTGATGATTGGAAATTCCCACAATCGGTATGTTTTTGGCAAAGCAATATCCCTGAGCAAAACTCAAACCGATGCGCAATCCGGTAAAAGAACCCGGACCAACAGAAACCGCGACCAGAGAAATTTCCCGTTTAAAAGGAATCAATTCTTTAATGCGTTTGTCGATAAAATTAAATCCGTTTTCGACAAAAACGCTTAACAACGTGGCGTGCTGCATGGGAATTTCCATGGTACTTTCGAAAAGCGTGCGCTTGTTCACTTCATCCCAAAAAGCGACGCTGCAAATAACGTCCGATGTTTCGATGGCTAAAATCATGATAAATTATTTCCTGAACCTGTGTTAATTTAATTCTGTTTTTAAAAGACTGCGGATGATGAAGCGGTCACGGATATTTTTTCAACACAAAAATTCGATCGCCGCCCTGAAATTTAATTTCAACTTTGTAATATTCCGAAAGATGTTTTTCGATCAGTTGCGACCATTCAATAAAGGTAATCGCTCCCATATTCAACATCTCTTCCCATCCCAGTTGGTCGAGCTCCGCTTCATCATGCAAGCGGTAAAAATCGAAATGGTTAACAGGCGTCGGACCGTTGTATTGATGAATTATGGCAAAAGAAGGACTTGCCGCTTCATCCTTTGTTTTCAGTAAATTGCAGATTTGCTTTACCAGCAACGTTTTCCCGCTGCCCAAATCTCCTTCCAACAGCACAATATCATTGGGCTTAAGAATACGCACAAGATAACGGGCAAATTTTAATGTATCCTCGATCGATCTTGAAATTTGTTGATGTAGTATTTTCATAAGCCTTTTTTGTAATATTAAGTGATGCGAAATTAAAAGGAAATGAGCATAAAAACAAGTGGGATGATGAGTAAGATTAAAGGAAAAAGATTAAAGTAAAAGGTTGACAGAAAGGCGTGATGAGTGACAAAGTCGTGATGCGTAATGCGTGACGCGTAATGAGTTACAAAGTGACAAAGTGACGAGTAACCAGTTACCAGCGACCGGAGAAGCCGCTTACACCCTTAACCCTTAACCCTTAACCCTTAACGAATTATCGTAATGCGTGACAAGTAAAAAAGTAACAGAGTTACGAGTGGGTGGAGAAGCCGCTTAACCCTTCCACAAATTCGGCAAATCAACTTTTTTGAATCGGTCTTTAAAAAAATCGAATTTCTCTTTGCTTTCAGACTATTTTTTTTTAACTTAAATCATTTCATTAATAAATTCTTTTTTTCCGTTCTTTTCTTCAATAAACCAAGTAGGAGGTAATCATGTCTCGTGGAACAGTAAACAAAGCCATCCTTATCGGCAGGGTTGGTAAAGACCCGGATTTACGTTATACTCCGGGCGGAACATCGGTCGCAGGATTTTCAATTGCCACGAATTTCCGCACCAAAGATTCGGAAGGCAACTGGCAGGAAAACACCGAATGGCACAATATCAGCGCCTTTGGGAATCTTGCCGATTTTGTGGGCAACTATATTAAAAAAGGGCGCCTTGTTTACATCGAAGGTCGCCTTCACACCCGTTCATGGGAAGATCAAAACAACAATAAGCATTATCGGACTGAAATAGTCGCCAACACCATTCAACTTTTGGGACCAAAACCGGAAGAAGCCGAAGGTGAAGAACCGGTTGAGCCCGCCGCCGAAAAACCCAAACCGTCTTCTGACAGCGTGCAAGAGCCGCCCGCAGAGGGCGCAACAGAAGAAGACGACCTCCCCTTTTAATATGTAAAGGCACAGGAGGTGCCTTTTGCTTCTGTTAAAAATAATGTTTCCTTTTTCCGAAGTTTGTATTTAAATTAAGTAGTGATGAAAATGAAAGAATATAATCCGGAAGAACTCATTAAGGCTGCCCGAAAAGCTCGCAATTTTGCCCGAGCCAAATACTCCAATTTTCGTGTCGGTGCGGCAATTATTACGGACGAGGGTGAAGTATTCACCGGCTGCAATATAGAAAGCAGTTCGTACAGTATGACCATTTGCGCCGAAAGAGTCGCTTTGACCAAGGCTCTTTCGGAAGGCAAAGAGCGTTTTAAAGCTCTTTCCATCGTTGCAAAGGACGGCGCTTTTTGTCCTCCTTGCGGCGCCTGTCGCCAGTTGCTTTTTGACTATGCCCCGGATATCGACATAGTTCTCAGCGACGGGAATGATTACCAGATTTTCAAATTAAGAGACTTGTTACCACACGCTTTTGACGACTCAAATCTCGGAGAAAAATGAAAAAAGGAATACTAATTGGAATAGCCGGCGCTTCCGGTTCAGGAAAAACGCTTGTTGCGCACACCATCATCGAGCGGCTTGGTTCCGACAAGGTGGTTCTTATTCAGGAAGATTCTTACTACAAAGACCTCTCCCATATTCCGCTCGACGAACGCGGCGGTCGAAATTTTGATCATCCCGACGCGTTTGATCACGACCTTTTAGCCGACCATCTGGAACTCTTATTACAGGGTAAAACCATTGCCCACCCCATTTACGATTACAAAACCCACAGCCGTTTAAAAGAAACGCGGACGGTCGGTCCTCATATCATTATCATTTTGGAAGGTATTTTGGTGCTCAGCGAACCGAGGCTGCGCAACTTGATGGACATTCGAGTTTTTATCGACACGGCTCTCGATATTTGTTTTATCCGCAGGCTGCAGAGAGATATTGAAGAGCGCGGACGTACGGTTGAATCGGTAATCACACAATATCAATCCACCGTGCGCCCCATGTATTTTCAATTTGTGGAGCCTGCAAAACGCCATGCCGATATCATCATTCCGCGAGGCGGTAAAAATTTGGTTGCCATCGACATTTTAACGACTAAAATTCATTCGCTCTTAATTCAACAAGAAAAGCTAAACAGGGAGGGTTAATTTCGCCGATGATGCATGTTGTTCGTCAGCATACAGGATGGATTGAAGTGATTTGCGGTAGTATGTTCAGCGGGAAGACCGAAGAGCTCATTCGCCGATTACGGCGCGCCATGATTGCCCGGCAGAAAGTTGCAATTTTTAAACCCAAAATCGACACGCGTTACAGCACCACGGAAATCGTTTCTCACGATAAGCAGAAAATCAAATCGAAGGCGGTGGAAAAGCCCGAAGAAATTTTGCATCATGCTCTGGAAGCGCAGGTTGTAGGCATCGATGAAGCGCAGTTTTTTGACAATTCGCTCGTGGATATTTGCCAGAAATTGGCTAACATGGGAAAACGGGTAATTGTCGCCGGGTTGGATCAGGACTATTTGGGAAAACCCTTTGAACCCATCCCTCAGTTATTGGCTGTTGCGGAATACATCACCAAAACACACGCGATATGTGTTGTGTGCGGAAATCCGGCAAATCATACCTATCGAAAAACAAAACAAAAAGATAAAGTTGTGGTTGGCGCGGCTGATATTTACGAAGCGCGCTGCCGTAATTGCTTTGTACCCCCTGAAAAAGAAGAGGAAGAGGAGTCGCAATGACTGTATTATCTGTAGTCAAAGATGTTGCTTTCGGATTATTCGGTCTGGCATCTCTGATCGGCATTGCTTATGCGTTTTCGGCAAATCGAAAAAAAATCATCTGGAAACAGATTCTTTACGGCATAGGCTTACAAATTCTTTTTGCGATTTTCGTGCTGCTTACGCCCTGGGGCGCCGCCGTTTTCAACTGGATCGGTCATTTCTTTGTGCAGATCATTTCGTTCACCAACGAAGGTTCCCGATTTGTATTTGGCGTTCTTGCGGATCAGGCGACGTTTGAAAAAGCTTTTCCCGCAGAACTGACGGCAAAAGGCGTGGGAGTGGTATTCGCCTTTCAGGTTCTTCCGACCATCATTTTCTTCTCCTCGTTAATGTCCGTGCTTTATCATCTCGGAATCATGCAGAAAATTGTGCAGGGTATGGCGTGGGTAATGGCAAAGACTCTGAAGGTGAGCGGCGCCGAATCGATTTCCGTTGCCGCCAATGTTTTTATCGGGCAAACCGAAGCCCCGCTTGTGGTCCGACCCTATGTGGATCCAATGACCAAATCGGAACTGCTTACCCTGATGATCGGCGGAATGGCGACTATTGCCGGTGGCGTTCTCGCTGCTTATGTTGGACTTTTGGGCGGCAGCGACCCGGTGCAACAGTTGTTTTACGCAAAACACCTGCTATCGGCAAGCATTATGGCTGCGCCCGCGACCATTGTAATATCAAAAATTCTACTGCCCGAGAGCGAGCGATCGCTAACCATGGGCGAAGTAAAGGTGCCCATCGAAAAGACTTCAGTAAATGTGATCGAAGCCGCCGCCACCGGCGCTGCCGACGGTTTGAAATTAGCCCTTAACGTCGCCGGAATGCTTTTGGCTTTTATCGCCCTGATTGCCATGGTCAACTGGATTTTAAAAGGCGTTTTTACCGACCTTTTTGGCATTACGGTTCAAAACGGACAGGCTGTGTCTCTGGAATTGGTGCTCGGTTATGTGTTAAGTCCCATAGCGTGGATTATCGGCGTGCCCTGGCAAGATGCGGTCAATGTGGGATCGCTTATCGGCGAAAAGGTGGTTTTGAATGAATTTATTGCCTATCTCCATCTTTCCAAATTGATTCCTTTGCAGGTTTTGAGCGAAAAAGCCATTATCATTTCCACCTACGCGCTCTGCGGATTCGCCAATTTTTCGTCCATTGCCATACAGATCGGCGGCATCGGAGGAATTGCGCCCAATCGGCGAAGCGACCTTGCCCGCTTTGGACTAAAAGCGGTTCTGGGCGGTTCGCTGGCAACGTTTATGACCGCTACCATCGCGGGAGTACTTATTTCACTTTAAAGTAATATTCAGGAAAGAGATTTCGAATGAAAACCTTTTTGCAAGTTTTTTTAGCCATCTTTATCAGCCTCGGGCTCGTTTTAGTCGGAGCGATACTTTTTTTCAGCCTGTTTTTCGAATCTTCTCCGGAAATTCCCGATCACGCCTTTTTACAGTTCGATTTAAGCGGGAATCTCTCGGAATATAGCGCGCCCGATCCCATAGAAGAGGCTTTGGGACGCAGCCAGCTTGACATACGGAAGATTCGCGACGATCTGGAAAAAGCCGCTGTCGATAAACGAATTAAATCTCTTATTTTCCGTCCCGAGTTGTTAAACGTAGGCTTTGGCAAACTGCGGGAACTTTACGCATTGATACAAAACTTCCGCGCATCCGGCAAAAGGGTTTACGCCTATCTGGGCTCCGATTTCTCCTTTACGAGAGACTACTATCTTGCCTGCGCCGCCGATTCGATTATCATGCCCCCCGACGCAAATCTGTTTTTAACGGGCGTGCGCAGCGAGGTTACTTTTTACAAAGACTTTTTTACTAAAATCGGCGTCGAAGCGCAGTTTCTGCAAATCGGCAAATACAAAAACGCGCCCGATGTGTACACCCGCGACAACATGTCTCCGTACCATCGCGAAGTTTTAAAGAAGATTATCAATCAATACTATGACGATATCGTGCAGACCATCAGCAAAAGCCGGAATTTATCGGTCGAAAAGGTTGACTATCTGATTAACAATGTCAGCGGTTTTACCGGCAGACAGGCAATGGAGCTGGGGCTGGTGGATACCGTCTCTTTTTATGCCGGACTTACAGCCAGACTGAAAAAACAAAACAAATCGATTAAAAAACTTTCCGCTCTTAACTATTCGCAGGAACCGGCAAGCTCGCTTAAAATCCGCAATAAACGCCGCATTGCGGTTATTAACTGCATCGGCATTATTTACGGCGGATCCGAAACCGATAATCCCATGCTGGGCAAAATGTTAGGCGCAAAGACCATTATTCGGGACATTCAAAGAGCGGCAAAATCCAGATCAATTAAAGCCATTATTTTAAGAATCGACAGTCCCGGCGGAGCGGCGCTTCCTTCCGCTGAAATCTGGAAAGCCGTACTGGAAGCCAAGCAAAAAAAGCCGGTTGTCGCCTCAATTTCCGATTTGGGAGCGTCCGGCGGATTTTACATTGCCATGGCTGCCGATACAATCGTTGCCACCGCCAACAGCCTCGTGGGCTCCATCGGAATTTTTGCCGGAAAATTCAATCTTTCCGGAACTTATGAAAAACTGGGCTTTAAGGTGGAATCCGTGGAACGCGGCAGCCACGCCGATCTTTTTTCCATGCTCGAACCATGGGACAAAGAAGAACAAGCGATCATGCATCGGATCATAAGCACCTTTTACCGGGATTTTGTGCGTAAGGTTGCCCAATCCAGAAAGATGACATTTGAAGAGGCGGACAAAATTGCCCGCGGTCGCGTCTGGACCGGTAAAGAGGCTTTTGAAATCGGGCTTATCGATACAGTCGGCTCGTTTTACACGGCTCTTAAAATCGCCCAAAGAATGGCTGGCATTCCGGAAAGCGAATCCGTTCGTCTGATTTACTATCCGCGCAAAAAATCGTTTATGAATGAACTGTTGGGAAGCATCGGCGCTTTTGTCTTTCAATCCGATCGTTCGGTTTTGCTCACGCTTAAACGTTTAGAATCGGTTTTGCAGGAATGGCAGAACAAACCGCTGGCTCTTATGCCGTTTCGATTGCAGTTCAAATAAATTTTGGCGGAATGTTGAAGGAAAAAGTAGAACAGGCGTTAGAGTTTATCAGACAACGCACCGACCTTAAACCCAAAGCGGGAATCATCCTGGGCAGCGGACTGGGTCCTTTTGCGGATACTCTGAAAAACAGGGTTGAAATTCCGACGAGGGATATTCCGCATTACCCGCAATCGACCGTTGAAGGTCACGCAGGGGCGCTGATTTTCGGCACTCACAAGGATGTTCCCCTTTTAGCGGTAAAAGGACGAACCCATTTTTACGAAGGCTACTCCATTCAGGAAGTTACGTTTGTTATTCGCATCATGCAGATGCTGAAGATTCCGCTGCTAATGGTGACCAATGCCGCGGGTTCCGTCAATCCCAAGCTGCGACCGGGAGATCTGATGCTGATAACCGACCATGTTAATTTTCTTTTTCAAAACCCGTTGCGCGGTCCCGCGGAATTCGGACAGCCCCGTTTTCCGGACATGTCCGATGTTTATACGCGAAAGTTCTTTTCCGCTATCGACCGAATTGCGCTGGATCGCGGAATTGCCCTTAAACACGGGGTTTTATGGGTAAATACCGGACCCACTTACGAAACGGCGGCGGAAGTACGGATGGTTCAGCGCTTTGGCGGCGACGCGGTAAGCATGTCCACGGTTCCGGAAGTTATTGTCGCGGCGCAGGCGGGCATGAAAGTAATCGGCGTCTCCTGTATTACAAATTACGCCACAGGCATCGTCGCCCAAAAGCTTTCGCATGACGAAGTAACCGAAACGGCAAACCGCGTTAAGGAAAAATTTACGCAATTAATGAGCGGAATTATCGAAATCCTGAACTTGTTGTAAATCACTAATCAAAAATTATAAAAATAATTATTTGATTTTAACTTGACTCTGGGAGTTTCTGTTTTATCTTAAGGACAAACGGATACTCTCTGCTAACTTAGTATCAAGCGGATTCTTCGCAGATCCGGAATACCGGGTCGGAGAATCTTTAATCTTTTAATTTGTATCATTGTACTCCTTTTTTACAAAATTAAGGGAGTAATTAAAAAATATTTGTGGAATCTATTTTTCGGGGGGTTCGTATCGTGAAACTTTTAAAATTCTCGTTTTTAATTCTCCCTGTTCTTCTTTTAAGCCAGCTTTTTTCTCAAACCGTCGGGAATGATTTTACTATTGAGATAACCATACTAAATGAGGAAAATTTACAGACTCTCTACCTTTCCGATCTCGATCTTCAAAATTTCGGAACCGCCGAGGAGTTGTTTGAAATAACCGTCACCAAGAACTCCCGCGAAGCTTACGACAATTGTTATTTTGTAATAAAACTGATCCGAGACAATGAACTTCTGGTTACCGCAAAGTCCGATCTTTTTACTATTCCCGCCGATTTTATAACCAAAACAGCCAATAATCTGGAGCTTTCCGGCGGAGGATTTTCTTTTGGCGAAGACCCCTCGACCGAAGTTCGTTTCAACGAGACAACCATCAATCCTTCAGCCGAAAAACTGCGCGATGAGATTCTTTCTTCAGGAAAAGCGCCGTTCGGAATTTACAAACTGTCGGTCGAGCTCTATCAGAAAGGCGCTCCCGCTGCGCTGGCGGCTCAGGAGAAAATTTTATTAAAGGCGACAAATCCGAGCTATCTTCATCTTGTCACGCCCGGCGCGCCCGCCGGAAGCGGACAATCTGCAAACATCTACTCGGAATTCCCTATTTTCCAATGGAACGGAAACGGCACCGAATATCAGCTCATGGTCTTCGAGAAAAAAGAGATGATGCAATCGTACGACGATATTATTAACAGTCAGCCCAACTGGGTTTCTGACAGAACCGGCGCTCTTTCGCTTCAATATCCTCAGTCGGGCAACGCCATTCCTCTGGAATTCAATAAAACCTATTACTGGATGGTACGGATGTTCATCCAGTCCTCTTCCGGAGAAGAATTTATCGACAGCGAAATCTGGGAATTTACCCTTGTCAATCCCGAGCAGGGCGAAAACCTGCAAAACCAGATCGTTCAGGAAGATATCCTGCAGTTTCTTTCCCGCTTGCTTGGTCCGCGCATCGAAGAAATCAAAGCCAATCTTGAAGGCTACCAATTAAAACGGATTAAGTACAACGGCGAAGAAATCACCATAAATAAACTCTACGAAATTTTGAATAGTTACCAGGGTAAATCGTTTGAAATCGTAGAATTTATTCCTCCCGAACAATAAAAAAGAGGCTATTATGAAGATAAAGATTAACATTATCGTTTTTATATTGTTCTTTCTCTTTTCCGCCACATATATTAAAGCCGCCAAAGAACCGATCGCCGTTCTGATCAAAGCAAAGGGAAAGGTTTTTCTTGTTAAGGAAAATCAGAAAAAAGGGATTCCCGCCAAACGGGGGACGCGCATTCTTTCCGGTCAGAGTATTTTAACCAAGGGAAAAGGTTTTGCTATCGTAAAATTCATCGACAAGGGGAGCGTGATACGCATTCAGCCCAATTCTTATTGTCGTTTCGAAGGAAAAAAGCGCAAAAAAAATCTCACCAAAAATCTGTTTCTCGAGGTGGGATTAATCTTTAGCAAAGTATTCAAAAACAGAGGCGACTTTAGCGTTACCACCCCTACCTCCGTGGCTTCGGTAAAAGGAACCGCTTTCTGGACAAAGCAGGAGTTCAAGGGCGCCACCTATTATTTCGGAGAAGAAGGAGTTGTTGAAATTTCCAACCGCAGAGGAGTTGCGCTTTTAAAAGCGGGAATGACGGGCATCGTGGCTTCTCCCAACAGCAAACCGATTGTACGTAAAACCCGGAAAAACGAAAAACCCCAGTTAAAAGACGAAAACGAATCGTATGATGAATTCGATTTTGAATTTGAAGACGCAAACGGAAATACAAAATCATTAAAATTTAAACTGCGTAAAAAAAATAAATAGATGATGGGCATTATGGAACGCGTGAAAAAATATCCTTTAATCTTTTTAATCTTTTTTTCCCTTGTTAATTACCTTACGGGCGCCAATTTTTACCACGAAAGTCCCTCTCAGGTCTATCAGGGAGAAAACATTCGGCTTGAATTAAAAGAGCTCTCTTACACGGAAACAATCGTCCCGCCGACGCTTTTTTATCGGATGACGGGAGAATTCGATTTTCACAGCCTGCCGTTGAAAAGCGAAGGATTTGTTTACTATGTGGAAATCCCGGCAAAAAAACTGCGTCCCGGCAAAATTCAATATTACTTTGCCATGCAGACTCCCACAGGTAATGTAATCACCTATCCCGAAGGCGCGCCGTTTACGCGGTTATACGAACTGGAAGTTTTGGCAAACAACAATAATCAAAATTCAAAATTACGCAAAATTGATATCAACCTTTTAGCTCCCGAAGAGAACGAAATTCTGAATCCCGACGAACTGTTTTTTGCCTTTTCCATTCCGCTGGATATCGAAAACCCGAAAGAACTGAACTTCCGGATTACAATCGACGGCATTGATCATTCCTCTCAATTAATCCGCGAAGGTCATGTTATTTCCTACACCCCGAGGGCAATCCGCAGCGGTCTTCATCAGGTAAGTTTTAAAGTTTACAATGCGGAAGGCATCCTTGTGGGGCAAAGGCAGTTCCGGTTTCGCGTAAGCGATATGCCCTCTACCCATAAAGCGTTTTCTTACAAGGGCTCCTTTTTTGTGGACAATCGGATGCAAACCGTTGCCCAAAACGACATCAATTACACGCGCGGCGGAATCAGGTTAAACCTGAACTACAAAAAATTTGAACTCGAAACCCGCCTTCTGATGAATTCCAACGAATCCAGTGACCGGCAGCCTTTGAATATCTATTCCGCCAGGTTAAAATACGAGCTTTCTTACAAATACTTCTTTTATGTTTGGGGAGGCGATGTTTTTCCCGATTACGACCCGCTGGTTTTACAGGGCAGACGCATCCGCGGTTTCAGCGTGGGCTTGTTCAGCAAATATTTTGATTTTGATTATACTCAGGGGCAATCCGCCCGGGCAATCGAAGGCACAACCTTTACCGATGATCCTTCGAAAATCCTTAGATACGGAACCTACAAACAAGATTTCAGGAGCATCCGTCCGCGCTTTAATTTTGGCAGTCACTTTAGCTGGGGATTAAATTTAGTCAACGGAAAAGATAACAGCCAATCCATCCGCTTAGGCGGAAACCCAAAAGAATATCTCGTTCTCGGAACGACTCTCGATCTGAATTTTCACGACCGGAGAATCATCGTTCACGGAAGCGCTCAGGCAAGCATTAAAAACGAAGACGCAACGGGCGAAGTTGAATTTGACAGCCTGGCGAACTCTTTGAATTTAAGCGATTCCGATCGTAAGCTCGCCAGACAAATTGTCGATATTTTTACCAAACCGGGCTTTTTGACTTTAACTCCCGGCTTGGCTCCCCTGCCTTCGCTTGCTTTGCAGCTGGACGCTCAACTGCGCTATTTTAACAACAATCTGCTTTTCTCGTACAAACAAATCGACGGGAACTACAAAACGCCAGGCAACCCGTTTCTGCTGAAAGACCTTGCCGGTTTGTTCATAAACGATTATATCCGGTTTCTTAACAACCGCTTTTTTCTGAATGTCTTTTTTAATCTTTACGAAACCAATCGTTCTCAGGGAAAAGCGAAAACCAGGAACAAAGACATCGGCGCAACTCTTTCGCTCACGCCGCAAAGCAATTTACCGTCTTTTTCTCTTTCTTACATCAATTACGACCGCAAGAACGATGTCCCGGAAACCGATTCGCTCTTAATTCCCGAAGACAACATTACACAATCCATCGGACTTTCCAGCAGCTTAAACTTTACCACCGGCATCATCCGGAATACAGTTTCCGTCAGCGCCAATCACTTTATTCGCGACGACGTATTCAAAACAACGCAATCCCAGTACAACCTGTTGACCGTAGGTATCAGAAATCAATTTTCCTTTCCTCTTACTTCGAGGTTTTCATATTCAAAAACGACTACGGATTTCGGAGAAGGGACGGCGAAAACTTCCACGGATATTAAAAGATACACGCTGGGCGTTGAATATTTGCTTCAGAATTTTATTTTGGACAGTCAATTGAGACCTTTTGTGAGAGCGACTTTTCAAACCATTAATAATTCCGCCGTTGATAAGGAATACAAACGGCAAAACTTTACGACGGGCTTCTATTTACGAACCTCCAAATTAGGAACGCTTAGTTTACGATACGATTATATTAACTACGGAAATTACCGCGACTACAAAGACACTATTTTCAGCGCCCGATATGAAGTATTCTTTTAAATAATCGGTTAAAATGAAATTTACAAAACCAAAACCCAAAAAAAGTATCGTCTTCGGATTGGTGCTTTTCGCGATTGTCGGCGCCTACGTACTGAGCATTACTTCTATCTTTCGCGGGCTGGAGTTAAAATTACTCGATTTCCGCTTTCAGTTGCGCGGAGCGCTGCCTCTTGAAAATTCCCCTGTGGTGGTGATTGCCATTGACGATCAATCCGATTTATCGACTCCCCACCGCTGGCCCTGGCCCCGATCCTATATGGCTCATGTGGTTGAGAATCTGGAAAGAGCCGGCGCTGCGGTCATCGGCATCGACGTAATATTTGACCAGCCCGATCGCTACAATCCGATCTATGACGACTCTCTTGCTCATGTGCTCAGCAGATACAAAAACGTGGTTCTTGCGGGAAAAATCCGAAAAAGGACGGGCAGAATCTCTTTTACCGAAATTTTACCCCCGTACAAAAAATTCTTTGAGGCTAATCCGCAATGGGGGCTGGTAACCTTAGAAGCAGACATCGACGGCTTTTATCGCCGTTATCCGGTTGTAATTAATGTGAACGATTCTTTGCTTCCCTCTTTTGCGGCGCGCATTATTCAAATTTACGAATCAAAAATCACCGACAATCCAGTGAGAATTACGGACTACAAAAACCACGTTCAAATAGGAGATATTAATATTCCGAAATTTGATCGGTCGGGCATGCTGATTAATTTTTACGGACCTCCCTTCAGCTTTCAGTACTTTTCTTTTGACAATATCCTTGACGATCAGGAAGTCGATCTGGTTGACGAATACGATATCGACGCTTTTGACGATCCGGGCGATTCTTCACTTGGCATCCCCCCCGGACTCCTCTACTCCGGAGTTTTAAAAGACAAGATCGTTTTAATCGGATCGACCATGCCGGAATTGCATGATAATTTTCCGACGCCCCTGCTCAATCAAAGAACCGAAGAGGGCAACGAAGCCAGAATTGAAATGCCGGGAGTGGAAATTCACGCCAACGCCATCCAGACGATTCTCGACCAAAATTTCATCAAAACTCTTAAGCCCTTCTGGACTTTTATTTTAAATTTGTTTTTAGCGCTTTTTATTCTTTTCATTGTCCGCAAGTTTGCAACGTTATTTAATCTGATCAGTGTCGTCCTGATCGTCGGAGGATATGTTCTGCTGAGCCTCTACGCGTTTTCCGACAGTAATTTACTTTTTCCCGTGGTTACTCCGATTCTTGTTGTGCTGTTCACATTTGTCAGCCAGATAACCTACAATTACATCCTGGCTCAACAAGAAAAAAAGGTTTTGCGCGGCGTTTTTGCGCACTATGTGCCGGAAAAGGTGATTCAGGAAATAATCTCCCATCCCGAAAAACTTTCTCTGGGAGGGGAAGAGCGCGTTGTTACGGTATTGTTTTCTGACGTTGCCGGTTTTACCACACTCTCCGAATCCGTCAAACCCGGGGAATTGGTTGCTCTTTTAAACGAATATTTAACCGCCATGACCGATATCATTTTAAAACACAACGGAATTATCGATAAATTCGAAGGCGACGCGATTATGGCGGAATTCGGCGTTCCCGTGCCCTTTGAAGATCACCCCAAAGCCGCCTGCCTTTCCGCGCTTGAAATGCAGCAAAAACTGCGTCAATTGCGTTACAAATGGAAAAAAGAAAACAAGCCTCAGCTTTACGCCAGAATCGGAATCAACACCGGCGAAATGGTTGTCGGCAACATGGGCTCCAATACTGTGTTTGATTACACTGTTATCGGCGATCATGTTAATCTGGGTTCGCGGCTTGAAGGAGCGAATAAGCTTTACAAAACGCAGATCATGGTCAGCAGTTTTACCTACGACGCCGTTAAAGACGATTTTATTTTCCGCCCGCTGGATTTGATTCGGGTTAAAGGTAAATCAAAGCCCGTTCAGGTTTATGAGCTGATCGGAACGCTGGATACCAAATATACCGATCAGTTTTTGGAAATGCTCGATTTGTTTAATCAGGGATTGATTTCTTACCGGCTTCAGCAATGGGATTTGGCGATAGAATCTTTTAAACAATGTCTGCATCTGGTGCCCGAAGACGGACCGTCTCATCTTTACATCGAACGCTGCAACTATCTTATGGAAAATCCGCTGCCTCCGGATTGGGACGGGGTTTGGGAGCTAAAAGAAAAGTAAGCCAACGATTAACGCCCGCTTTTTACTCGTCATTTAAAATGGACTGCAAAACAACACTGACCAGACTAATTATAATTGCGGCTAAAATGGCAACACCAAAACTTGAGATATGAAAACTGTCCACAAAGAAATCCGTTAATTCAAGGATTATTCCGTTAATCACCACTGTGAACAATCCCAATGTCAGCAAATTAATGGGTAACGTAAAGATAAGAAGAACGGGCTTCAGAAAGGTATTCAGCAGACCAAAAACGATGGCGGCTCCCACCAGAGAACCTGTGCTTTCGAACCAGATGCCGCTGAATAAAATATCGGTGAACCACAAAGCCGCGGCGTTAATAAAAATCCTTAATACCATACGCCTTAACATCGCATTCCTCCTTCGCCGTACATTAATGAAAAGATTTTATGATAGGGCAGGAATAGTTTAACTATGATCGCTATTTTTTACAAATAAATTAAAAAGGGTCAGTGTAATATTGGAGCTAACACTGACCCTTTGGGAGGAGGAGCTATGCGTTTCTTAAATTATTATCGGTATTTTCTTTTTAAACCTTAATAAGTTAACGCTTTTTTATCAGAAAATTTATACGATCTTTAAAGTGTAAAGTTCACACAAAATTTACCATAAAAGCACAATTTTTAGCAGAAAATTGCAGTGATTTGGGCATAACAAAAAAAATGTAGGCAATTCCATGAATTAGGGTTGAAATGGATTTCATTACTCTTTATATTAAGAGCCTGTTATCAATGGTCCGGTAGTTCAATTTGGTTAGAGCACCTGCCTGTCACGCAGGAAGTTGCGGGTTCGAGTCCCGTCCGGACCGCTTTAAAGCTCAGGGATGATTCTCTCTGAGCTTTTTTTATTTTCAGGGTAAAGAAAATGTACCATACTTATGTTCTTAAATCTTTATCCACCTTATCCACCAAAAAACTCTACATCGGTCAGACCGGTAATTTGAAAGATCGACTAAAAAGACACAACGAGAATCGCAGTAAAGCCACAAAGGGTCGAGGACCCTGGCGACTTATTTTTGCCAGACGATTTGAAAATCGTTCAGATGCGGTTAAATTGGAGAAGCAACTTAAAAACTACAAAAGCAAGAGATATGTTTTAGAGTGGATACAAAAGAATAAATCTAAGAAAGACTTCGTTGATCTACCCCAACAATTCGGTTAGAGCATCCCGACACGTCGGGAAAGTTGCGGGTTTCCCGAAAGGTCGGGATCCGGACCGCTTTTTGGTTAGAGCATACCGACTACTCGGCATAGTTACGGATTCAACGAAAAATCAGAATCCGAAACGTTTTAAAGCTCAGGGATGATTCTCTCTGAGCTTTTTTTATTTTCAGGGTAAAGAAAATGTACCATACTTATGTTCTTAAATCTTTATCCACC
>JAADIP010000215.1 GCA_013151275.1 Calditrichota bacterium
AAACTAAGGTGCTTTTTGATTTTTTGTGTTTAAAATAGGAGGATTTGTTTTCATCTTAATTTTAGAGTCATCTCAAAAAACCTTACCCTGTCATTTCGAACGAAGTGAGAAATCTTATAACTTCAACAAAAACAAAAGATTTCTCTTCGCTGCGCTCATCGAAATGACAACGGCAGACCTTTTCAGAACAGACGCATTCAACTTTTAAATTCAATTTGCGGTTTACTTTTTTCCGCGTTGCGCACGCTGTTTTATCAAACCAAGCACAAATTAAATAGTTATGCCGTTTTGCTTTGCCGCCACGTTAATTGTATTATTCATAAGCATGGCAATGGTCATGGGTCCAACGCCGCCCGGAACCGGAGTAATTGCTTTTACTTTTGGCAATACATTTTCAAAATCCACGTCGCCCACCAGCGCATAACCCCTTTCATTATCGGCATCGACGCGGTTCATTCCCACATCGATCACCACCGCCCCGTTTTTAACCATGTCCGCTTTCACAAATTTAGCTCTGCCCATGGCTGCTATTAAAATATCGGCGCGGCGCGTGTGCCCGGCAAGATCGACCGTACGGCTGTGAAGCACGGTTACCGTTGCGTTTGCGTGTTCGTTTTTCTGCAGCAGCAAATTCGCCATGGGTTTCCCCACAATATTGCTTCTTCCGATGACTACGGCGTGTTTGCCCTGAATCGGAATTTCGTAAAATTTAAGAATTTCGATAATACCCGCCGGCGTACAGGGCAGAACATAAGGATTGCCGCTGACCAACATTCCGACATTTCGCGGATGAAAACAATCCACATCCTTATCGGGATGAACGTGCAAAAGCACCTTGTTTTCATCGATGTGTTCAGGCAAAGGCAATTGCACTAAAATCCCGTGATTTCGGGGATTATTATTCAGATCCGCAATGATTTCGAGTAACCGCTCTTCAGGGGTGTCTTCCGGAAGATAAACGGTCTCGGAGTCCATCCCCAATTTCTTGCAGGTCTTTTCTTTTCGGCTGACATAGACTTTTGAAGCCGGATCGTTGCCGACGAGAATTACCGTTAATTTGGGTACAACGCCTTTATTCTTTAATAAATTCAGCTTATCCGTTACCTGTTTATAAATGTATTCCGCAACCGGTTTCCCTTTTAACAGTTTATTTTCTTCCACAATATGCTCCTTGTTTATGAAAGAATAGCGAACCGAATAATCTTTTTAAAAATTTCATTTTCAAAAAATTTAAGCAAAATCAAGCGCCCGGAACTCGCGGATTACGACAACTTTTACTTGTCCCGGGTAATCGGTATCGTTCTGAATTTTTTTGACAATTTCATTGGATAATTGAAAGCTTGCAATGTCATCGACTTTTTCATGATCCACAATTATCCGCACTTCTTTTCCCGCCTGAATGGCGTAAGCTGCTTTCACGCCTTCGAACGACATGGCGATATCTTCAAACGTATGCATGCGGCTTACAAAATTTTCGATCACTTCTCTGCGCGCGCCCGGTCGCGAACGACTAATTTCGTTGGCAATTTGGATTAAAACCGTGATCGGCGAAATCGGATCGACACTTGCGTGGTGACCGGCGATGGCGTTTAATACAATCGGGTTTTCGCCGAATTTTTTTGCGATGTCGTAGCCCAACTGAGCGTGGTCGCCTTCCACGTTGCGGCGATCGAGCGCTCTTCCGATATCGTGCAGTAAACCGGCTCTGCGGGCTAATTGTTCGTCCAAGCCCAATTCAGCCGCCATAATGCCGGAAATCATGGCTACTTCTTTGCAGTGCTGCAAAACATTTTGTCCGTAACTTGTACGGAACCGCAGCTTGCCGAGCAGGTAAATCAATTCCGGATGCAGCCCGTGCAATCCGACGTCCATTAAAGCCTGTTCTCCCAGTTCCCTTAAGTATTCGTCCATTTCCTGAACGGTTTTTTCGTAGGTTTCTTCTATTCGTCCCGGATGAATACGTCCGTCGTTAACCAGTTTTTCCATGGTTATTCGCGCCAGCTCCCGGCGATAGGGATCGTATCCGCTTAAGATCACGGCTTCGGGAGTGTCGTCAACAATCACGTCAATACCCGTCACAATTTCGAATGCTCGAATATTGCGTCCTTCTCTTCCGATAATGCGCCCTTTCATTTCGTCGTTAGGCAGCGTTACAATCGAGACCGTGGATTCGATGGCGTGATCCGAAGCCGTTTGCTGCATGGCTGAGATAATCACATCCTTGGCTTTGGTTTGGGCGTCTTTCTGGGCTTCATCGATAATCTTGTAAACAAGTCCCGCGGCTTCTTTTTTGGCGTTTTCGATCAGGTTGTCCATAAGCAGTTTTTTTGCTTCTTCACGGGTAAGCCCGGCAATGGTTTCCAATTTTTTGTTTTGCTCGTCAAACAGTTGTTCCAGTTTTTCCTGCTTGATATTAAGCTGATTTTCTTTGTTTTTAAGTTCCCGCTCCTGAAGAAAAAGTTCGCGCTCCTTTTTGTGTATTAAATCGACCTTCCGATCGAGGTTATTTTCCCGATTGGCAAGCTCGGATTCCAGTCTTTGCAGGGTTTTTTTCTTAGATTCAAATTCCTCTTCCAGATGTTGTTTTAATTGAAAAATCTCCTCTTCGGCTTCTAATAATTTTTCTTTCTTTTCGTTTTCAGCTTCGTATTTAGCATTTTCCAATATTTCCTGACTTTTTTTCTTAACTGCATTCAGGCTATTTCTTCCCAGCCAGGAATTTAACATCCAACCAAAACTGAACGCGATTATTAACAGTAGTGCAACAATTCCAAATGTTACCATTTAGCCTCCTCTTTCAGTTCCTCCGCAGAGGATTCTACAAACTAAAAAAGCCCCGTCCCTTTACCGGACTATTGATAGAACCTCTTCTCAATACAGTGGGCACCTCCTGGGCGGGTCATGCTTCCTCCGCATCCCGCCTAAGCGGAACCGAGGCTTGCAATCAACGTCCAGAGAACAGTTCCCTGTTTTGATGGTGTTGGTCCTATTTAGTCCCGTGTAAAGGAACAGGGCTAAATAGCAAGGAAAAGAACAATTATTCGTCTATAACTTCAGCCAGTTCACGGTTTAATCGTTTTGCTTCTTCTTCCAATTGATCTAACAATTTTTGCCGATACAATCGCTCCTGAAAAAGTTCATCGGCAATATTTAATGCAGCTAAAATAGCAACTTTAGCTGTTGATTTAATCGATTGATTTCTATCAATTTCACGCATTTTTTGATCAATATATTGAGCGATTTCTTTTACATAGTTTTCATTATTATCTGAGATCAACGTGTATTCCGATCCAAAAATATTCACGCGAATCTGGCTGTCAGCCATTAAATTCTTTTCCTTTTTTAGTTAAGAATCAACACCAATATTTCATTTAACTTAAACTCTCCAACTCAGCGATCAGTCGTTGAAGTCTTTGTTTTACCTCGTCTCTTTCGGCTTTTAACCTTTCAATATCCTGTTTTAATTTCTCCGCCTCACGAATGTCTTCGTCCAATGGTAAATTTTCGACAAGCTTCAATCGATCCTTTAGCTCTTTATTTTCCTGCTCCAGTTGAATGTTGCGGAATTTCAACGATCGATATTTATCGATTAACACCCTGATTGATTCTTTGAGCCTGTCAAAATTTCCATGATTCATAAACTTACTTCCGTAAGCTGGCTGAAAAATGTTTTGTCGTCTTATTGATTATCTGTTGGAAGTACTTATCGACTTCCTGATCGCTAAGCGTTCTTTCCGTGGATTGGTAACGCAATCTTAATCCCAAACTGCGTTTTCCTTCAGGAATATTTTCACCCTGATAAACGTCAAAAATCTCCACGGATTTTAACAGGGAACCCCCGTTTTTCCTGACATATTCAACAACATCAGCCGCTAAAATGTCCTCATCCAAAAGAAACGCAATGTCGCGCTCCGAATAAGGAAATTTGGGAATGGGCTGAAATTGTCTGTCAAAGATCATATACTTTTGCAGTTGATCGACATTCAATTCAAAGCCGTAAACCGCTCTTTCAATATCGAAAATCCCGCAAACTTCCGGGTTAAGTCTGCCGCAAACGCCTACTATTTCATCATCGATCCGGACTGCAACCGATTCACCCGCTGCCATGTACCTTGCATTATCATATAAAATAATTTTGTAGTTGTCAAGAAATAATTTTTGCAGAAATGTTTCCAAATATCCTTTAATATCATAAAAATCAACAAATTCTTCCGGTACATTCCAGTTAGGCAGGTCGCGGCGTCCCGTAATCACAGCGGCAACGGCATAAGGCTGCGTCGGGATGTTTTCGCGATCGAAACTGGTAAAAATTCTGCCGATCTCAAAAAAGCGCAAATCTCTGTTGTTGCGGTTTAAATTGTAACTGACCGCTTTGAGCATCCCGCTAAAAAGCGAAGGACGCATACACGCCATGTCATCGCTCACGGGATTTTTAATTCTGATGGGAGCGCTTTCGGCGAACGGCTCGGCTTCTTCGTACTTGACCATGCTCTGACAGAAAATTTCCTGCAAGCCCAAAGCCAATAACTCCGTTCGCAGATATTGAATTCGTTTTTCATGATCCGACTGCGGCATGTCATAAAAGATCGTGGTGAAATCCTTTGCCGGTAAATTTGAATAATTGACCAACCGCGCCACTTCTTCGGCAAGGTCTTCCGCTATCGACAAATCATGGCGAAACGTGGGAACAATCACTTTACCTTCGTTCACCTTTAATTGAATGGATGTTAGTTTTTCTTTAATAAGTTCTTCGGAAAATCGTGTTCCCAACAGGCGATTTATCTTGTCCGCCTTAAAAGGAATTTCTTTTTCTTTAAGCGGCGAGGGATAAACATCACAAATCCCCTTTGCAATCTTTGCCCCGGCAAGTTCCGCCATTAACGCAGCGGCGCGGTTAAGAGCCCGGATGACATTCTCCGGATCCGCTCCGCGTTCAAAACGCTGCGAGGCGTCCGTGCTCAACCCTAATTTTTTGGAAGACATGGCGATGCGCTCGGGTTTAAAATAGGCGCTCTCCAATAAAACGTCTTTGGTTTGCCCGGAAACCTCGGAATTTTGTCCGCCCATAATGCCGCCGATGGCAACCGGTTTGGCGGCGTCGCAAATCATCACCGTGTTTTCGGGAAGAAGCCGCTCTTTGTCGTCTAAAGTCACAAAACGGTCGCCGGCTTCACTGGAACGTACATGAATTTCCGATCCTTCGATCTGCCGCAAATCAAAAGCGTGCAGCGGATGTCCCAATTCAACAAGAACGTAATTGGTAATGTCAACAATATTGTTGATCGGTCTTAATCCCACCGCTTCCAGCTTTCTCTGCATCCAATCGGGACTGGGACTTATTTTAACGTCACGAATGACTCTTGCCGCATATCTGGGACATCCTTCGGGATCGTGAATGTGTATTTTGACGATTTCATCGATTTTGGTTTCAAGGCTTTCTTCAACTTCGGAATTCAGCGGCTTAAGTTTATTTCCCGTTAAAGCCGCGACTTCTCTGGCGATGCCGTAAACGCTGAGACAGTCCCCGCGATTGGGAGTAACGGCAATATCGAATACCCAGTCCTGATCCGCTTCCAACAGTTCGTAAACGTCTTTGCCGAGAGGTAACTCCCGATCGAAAGCCCAGATTCCTTCCGAATGCGTCTCTAATCCTAATTCTTCTTTGGAGCAGATCATTCCCAGCGACTCCACCCCGCGGATTTTGGCTCGTTTAATTTTCATCCCGATCGGAAGCTCCGCTCCGACCGCGGCAAAGGGCACAAACTGCCCTTCTTTAACATTAGGCGCGCCGCAAATTACCTGAAACGTGCCTTTATCGGTCCGCACCTGACAAACCGACAATTTATCGGCATTGGGGTGTTTTTGAACCTGCTCCACTTTACCGACAATAATTCCGCTGAAGGGCTGCACCAGCGGAGTAACTTCTTCCACTTCCAGACCGGCTTCAGTTAAAAGCTCCGCCAGTTCATCCGGAGTTTCCGAAAAATCCACAAATTCTTTAAGCCAACGATAAGTAACTTTCATGGTTGTTCCGTACTAAAATTGGTTTAAAAATCGAACATCATTTTCAAAAAATATTCTGATATCATTGATATTGTATTTGATCATGGCAATACGATCGATGCCCATGCCAAAAGCGTATCCCGTGTAAGTTTCGGGGTCGATTCCGGCTGCTTTAAAAACATTGGGATGCACCATACCGGCGCCGGAAATTTCCATCCATCCGGTATTTTTGCAAACGCGGCAGCCCCGACCCTTACAGAACACACAGCTAAAATCGTATTCGGCGCTCGGTTCGGTAAAGGGAAAAAAACTGGGACGAAAACGCACTTTAACGTCTTCTCCGAACATGCGATGCGCGAACGCCTGAATAATTCCCTTTAAATCGGCAAAAGTAATCCCCTCGTCCACAACCAGACCTTCCACCTGATGGAAGAAGGGAGAATGGCTGGCGTCCGGCGTATCCCTGCGATAGACTCGTCCGGGCGCAATCATTTGGATGGGCGGCTTCTGCCGCTGCATTACACGGATTTGTACGGGCGAAGTGTGCGTCCGTAACAGGATGTCGTCGGTGACGTAAAGGGTGTCCTGCATGTCCCGCGCCGGATGCGTTTTGGGAATATTAAGCGCTTCGAAATTGAAAAAATCGTTCTCGATTTCGGGTCCGTCTTCAATGCTGAATCCCAGACTGCGGAAGATGTCCTTAATTTCATCAGCCACTATTAGCAAAGGATGTTTACCGCCGATAAAAGGACGACGACCCGGCAGGGTCAGATCCAGTTTTCGTTTTTGCTCTTCTTTGGCTTTAAATTGTTTAATAAGATTTTGATACTCGTTTTCCAACTCTTTTTTGAGCTCGTTTAAAGCCTTTCCAAAAAGAGGACGTTGTTCTTTGGGAAGCTCCGAAATACGATCGAAAGAAGTCGAAAGCAACCCCTTGCGTCCTAAAAATTTGACGCGCAACGGTTCAAGGTCTTTCAGATCTTTGATTGCGTTGGCTTCCCGGTGAAATTCCGATCGAATCTTATCAATGATTGTATTCATCTTTACTTGCCTGCCAATTGTTTAATAAAAAAAGGAAGGACAAAATTGTACCTCCCTTTCAAAACAACCTGAATGTGGTTCACATAATGCTTAAGCAACAACCTGTTTTACTAATTCGCTGAAACCTTCGGGATTATGGATAGCCATGTCAGCCAGAACCTTACGATCCAAAGCGACGTTTGCTTCTTTCAGGGCGTGCATAAATACCGAATAAGAAACGCCGTTTAAGCGACAGGCGGCGTTGATACGCGTAATCCACAAACGACGGAAAGTACGTTTTTTGGCTCTCCTATCCCGATAGGCGTACAACCAGCCTTTTTCGACCTGATCTTTAGCGGTTTTGTACAACCGACCTTTTCCCAGCCGATATCCTTTGGCGGCTTTTAAAATCTTTTTTCTTCTTTTTCGCGCAGCTACGTTGTTTTTTGCACGTGGCATTTTTATCTCCTAATATTCTTTATCTACTAATTTCCAAATCAACCCAGAATCATTCTTTTAACGCGCTTTTCATCAGCCTTGGTGATTAAAGACTCCTGGCGCAATTTGCGTTTACGCTTGGAGCTTTTTTTCGTCAGAATGTGACTGTGATACGCGCTGTGTCTTTTTATTTTACCACTGGCTGTTAACCGAAATCTTTTAGCGGCTCCGCGATTCGTCTTCATTTTTGGCATTGTATCTACCCCTTTCCTATTTTAATGTCATGACCAAGGTCATGTTACGACCTTCGAATTTCATTTCACTTTCTATTTTGGCAATATCGCTCAACATATCTACCACCCTATTGAGCAACTGCTCGCCAAATTCTTTATGAGCCAACTCACGTCCCCTGAAATGAACCGTGAATTTAACTTTATTCTTATTCAATAAAAATTCACGTGCGTGTCTGACCTTGTATTCCAGATCATGAGCTTCCGTTTTCGGACGCATACGAATTTCTTTTACGACAACTGTGTGTTGTTTTTTCTTGCTTAATTTTTCCTTTTTGCTTTTTTCATAAGCATATTTGCCGAAATCCATTATTTTACAAACAGGCGGATTTGCGTTAGGAGCAACTTCCACCAAATCCAAACCCTGCTCTCTCGCCAATTTCAAGGCGTCTTCAACGGGAACAACTCCTACCTGCTTCCCGTCAGCATCGATCAACCGAACTTTTTCGGCTTTAATTAATTCGTTAATCCGGGTTTTTTGTGTTGAATTAGCGATAGACCCCGTCCTCCTTAATTTTTTCTACTCATTTAATTCTTTTAATAATCTATCTTTAACCTGGTCAATAGCCATGCTTCCAAGGTCGCCTTCGCCTTTATGGCGTACAGACACGTTTCCGCTATCAACTTCTTTATCGCCGATTATCAGCATGTAAGGAATTTTCTGGACTTCGGCTTCACGAATTTTAAATCCGACCTTTTCGTTCCGTTTATCCACTTCCACGCGCAGGTTACTGTTTTTCAACTCTTCGGCAATCCGATCGGAAAAGTCGAAATGCCGGTCGGCTATGGGTAAAACAACCGCCTGAACAGGCGCCAGCCACAAGGGAAAGAATCCGGCGTAATGCTCAATAAGAATCCCGAAAAACCGTTCCAGCGATCCTAACAAAGCGCGATGGATCGTAATCGGTCGATAGGGCTGCCCGTCTGAATCGATAAAATTCAAATCAAACCGCTCGGGCAAATTGAAATCGACCTGAATAGTCGAGCACTGCCAGCGTCTTCCCAAAACATCTTTAATCTTGATATCGATTTTGGGTCCGTAAAAAACGCCTTCGCCCGGATCGATTTCATAGGAAATTTTCTTTTCTTCCAAAGCCTCCTGCAGCGCCCTGGTAGCATGATCCCAACTTTCAACGTCTCCCACAAATTTTTCCGGTCGAGTGGAAAGATAAACTTCATATTCGCTAAATCCAAATCTACCGAGCACCCGCGCGTTTAAATCGAGTACGTTAATAATTTCTTCTCTCAATTGATCCGGATGACAATAGATATGCGCGTCATCCTGAGTAAAGCCGCGCACACGCATCAAACCGTGCAATACTCCCGAACGTTCGTAACGATAAACTGTTCCCAATTCCGCAAAACGTAACGGTAAATCACGATAACTGCGAATCTTCGATTTGTAGATCATCATGTGAAAAGGACAGTTCATCGGTTTTAACTGATACTCCACCTCATCGACGGACATGGGACTGAACATGTTTTCCTGATAAAAATTTGTATGCCCGCTGATTTCCCACAGATGCAGTTTGGCGATGTGCGGAGTGGAAACCAGATGATAGCCGTTTTTAAGGAGCTCTTCTTTTAGATACGTTTCGATAATGTGCCGCATTAAAGCGCCCTTCGGATGCCAGAGAATCAGTCCGCTGCCGATTTCATCCTGAATGCTGAACAGGTCTAATTCTCTGCCCAACTTACGGTGGTCGCGTTTTTTGGCTTCTTCAAGTCGGTGAAGATGCTGTTTTAAAAGCTTTTTGTCTGGATAATTGGTTGCGTAAATCCGCTGAAGCATTTTGTTTTTTTCGTCGCCGTGCCAGTAAGCGCCCGCCACCGAGAGCAGCTTAAAATTTTTACCGAGAAATTTTGTGGACGGTACGTGAGGACCGCGGCACAGGTCGGTAAATTCGCCCTGACTGTAAGCGGAAATCGTTTCGTCGCGCGAATCAATTTCCCGAATCAATTCGACTTTTAAATTTTCATTTTTCTTTTTAAAGAATTCGATTGCTTCCTTGGCGGTAAAAATCCGCCGCTGCGTGGGCAAATCTTCGTCCACAATCTTTGCCATCTCTTCTTCAATCCGCGGAAAATCTTCGGGCGTAATGGGCTGATCCAAATCGATATCGTAATAAAATCCGTCCTCGATGGGCGGTCCTATTCCCAATTGAGCTTCCGGATACAGCCGTTTAATCGCCTGAGCCATTAAATGGGCGGAAGAATGCCAAAAGACCTCTCTGCCCTCTTTATCCTGAAAAGTAAGAATTTGCAACTCCCCGGATTCGTTCAAGGGTTCATTCAGCGCAATCGCTTCACCGTTAAATTTTGCCGCAACCGCTTTTTTCGCCAGACTGTTGCTGATGCCCTTTGCTATTTCGAGCGGAGTAATACCTGCGTCAAATTCCTTTTTACTATTGTCAGGAAACGTAATCGTTATTTTTGCCAAACCAATCTTCTCCAGTACAGATTAAATCAATAATCGTATAAAAGAAGCCACGGGTTGCCCCGTGGCTCTCGGTGGGACGGGGGGGACTTGAACTCCCGACCTCTACGATGTCAACGTAGCGCTCTAACCAACTGAGCTACCGCCCCAATAAATCGAATTTCAAATTTAATGCTTAAAACGAATAAAATCAATATATATTTCGAAATTACAGGAAATATTTACTTAAAAAAAAAGCCCTGACACAAAACATCAGGGCTTTTTGGTGGGGAGGGAAGGATTCGAACCTCCGAAGGCACTCGGCCGGCAGATTTACAGTCTGCTGCGTTTGACCGCTCCGCAACCTCCCCGTTTCAATCAAGATTGCAAATATAACAAAATTATCCTTTTTAAGTCAATACCAAATTATTGATTTAATAAAATTTTTGTCAATAAAAAACGAAAGGCTTTGTTTTATTGTGTCGGACGGATTTGTAAGTAATTAAATATCTTAAAATTAGAATGCAAGTACCGCGGATATTAAATCTTTTATGACCGCAGGATAGGATTCAAAAGTGGTCTTTCGGGAAGCTTCGGTTTAAACGGTAAATCCCCGGCGAACTTTTGCGACTTCCACGTTCGGTTGAAGCGATCTTTTCATTTTCAGCCAATAGGCTTTTAAATAAATTTTCGGCACTTCATAATAACGCAGACGGTAATAAAAAAGTTTTACTTTAACAGTCATGGCTGCTCTCTTTCGGTTTTGTCATCTATTCTTTTATTCGTCAAATTCGGGTGGTACTTAAAGAATTTTTGGATTTTTGGCAATCTTTACGCCGTTCGAACGAATTTCTTTTTTGTCAAAATCTTTAGTGAGTGGCGCGTTTGGGAATAAAGGAGGCTATCGGAAAAATTAGCGGGAGTGTGTGGGAGTCGAACCCACCTGTCCCAATTAGCGGGACACACGCGGCTTTGAAGGCCGGGGAAGCCACCGGGCTCCATGCACTCCCAGTCGATGCGGTAAAATAACGAATTTTCTTCAAATTGTGCAATATTTGTTTGAAAGCAATTCACTTTCTTTAGTATCTTCCTGCATACAATCCCCGTTTCCCAATTAAGACACGGAGTCAGGTTATGTTAAAAAAATGTCTCCTTTCCCCCGCTCAGTTGAACAAGCGCGTCAACTTAAACCGGCTTAAATTTGAAACCACCGCGGAAGTTCCTTTTTTATCATCGGTTATCGGACAGGAAAGAGCCGTATCTTCCATTAATTTTGCGCTCGAAATGGATAAGTCGGGATACAATGTTTTTGTTTCCGGTCATTACGGAAGCGGCAGAACCACGATAGTTATGGATTTATTAAAAAATGCCGCCAAAACCGGCGCTACCCCGCCCGACTGTATTTTCGTTTACAATTTTGAAACGCCCGACGAACCCGCCGCTTTACTTCTTCCGCCCGGAGAGGCAAACAAATTTAAAGAACGGTTAAAAAAATTAATTTACTCTTTGCACAAGGAATTACGAAAGACGTTTGAATCGAAAAATTACGACCGGCAAAAATCGGAGCTCATCGAATCGGTTCAAACAACCAAGCAGCGACTTCTGCACGAGCTGGAAAATGAAGCGCGGGCTGTGGACATCCAGATTCAAAGTTCAAACATCGGTTTTATAACCGTTCCTTTTAAAGACGGCAAACCTCTTACATCCGAAGATTTTCAAAAGCTTTCTCCCGAAGAGCAGCAAAATATCAACAAAAATATTAGTCACATCCAAAAGCGAATACAGGAGGTGCTGCGGCAGCTTAACATTCTCGACCGCGATCTGCACGACAAATTGGAAGAGCTGAATCAGGAAGTCGCCCGTTTTGTGGTCGATAACCATTTTGCCCATTTGCGCGAAAAATACGAACAATTCCCGGAGATACAAAACTATTTGAATCAGGCGGCTGAAGATATTATCCGGAATGTCGCCGAGTTCATCGGAAAGCAGGAAAACGGTCACGCGCAGGAATTGGCGCCCGCCCCCCTGAAGGTTGACAAATACAAAGTAAACGTGGTGATCGATAATTCCAAGCAGAAGGGCGTTCCGGTTATTTACGAAACAAATCCCACTTATGTGAATTTGTTTGGTCGTATCGAAAAGAAGGCGTATCAAGGCTTTGTTTACACGGATTACACGTTAATTAAAGCGGGTTCCCTTTTGTCGTCAAACGGGGGCTATCTTGTGCTCGACGCGGAGCAACTGCTTAAGCATCCTTTTGCTTACGAAGCCTTAAAGAGAACCCTGCGATCCGGTTATCTGCGCATCGAGGATTTTTCGGAATTACTGGGCGTTGCCACCACCACCGCTTTAAGACCTCAGCCGATACCGGTCAAAGTAAAAGTTATCTTAATCGGTCAGGCTCGTCTCTATCGCCTGCTGCACAATTATGACGAAGAATTCCGCAAAATTTTCAAAGTCCGCGCGGATTTTGATGTGGAAGTTAAAGAGACACCCAAAACAATCAATCAGTATGTTCAATTCATCAGTCGCGTGGTGTATGAAGAAAATTTACTCCATTTTGACCGCGAAGGCGTTTCGGCGATAATCGAATACGCGTTCCGTTTAGCGGATCACCAGAAAAAACTTTCCATCCGTTTTGGCGAGTTGGTTAAAATCATCCGCGAGTCGTCCTTTTGGGCTAAACAAAAAAAGCATAAACTCGTTTCCGGGAAAGATGTGGAATACGCCATTGAAAACCTGATTTACCGCCACAATTTAATCGAAGAAAAAGTGCACGACGCCATTAATGAGCGAACGATCAACATCGATGTGAGCGGTTTCAAAGTCGGACAGATTAACGGTCTTGCGGTTTACGATTTGGGCGATCACGCCTTCGGAAGACCGTCGCGGATAACCATCAACACCTACATCGGTTCAAGGGGCATCATTAATATCGAACGGGAAGCCAAACTGAGCGGTAAAATTCATGACAAAGGCATCCTGATTCTTACGGGATATTTTTATCAAAAATTCGGACAGAATATGCCGCTGTCTTTTTCGGCGTCGATTACGTTCGAACAAAGTTATTCGGGAATCGACGGAGACAGCGCATCTTCGGCTGAACTTTACGGACTTATCTCTTCCCTTTCGGATGTGCCGGTCAATCAGGGAATAGCGGTAACGGGATCGGTCAATCAAAAAGGAGAAGTTCAGGCAATCGGCGGCGTGAACGAAAAAATCGAGGGCTTTTTTAAAGTCTGTAAAGCCAAAGGATTAACCGGCGATCAGGGCGTTATCATTCCGAAAGCCAATGTCAAAAATCTGTTGCTCAAATCCGAAATAATTCAAGCGGTGAAAGAAAACAAATTTCACATCTGGGCGGTGGATAATATCGAAGACGGTTTGTACATTCTTACCGGTCAAAAATGCGGTTTACGCCACAAAGACGGCAGTTACACAAAGAATTCGATTTTCGAGCGCGTTCGACTAAAACTGGTGGAATTTGCCAAACAGACTCAGATATTCCGCCGGCAAATCGGAGAAATGAGCAAGAAGGAAAACGAAGAATCCAGCGATGATTGAGCGGTTTAACGAATCAATTCGGGCAGTTTATCAAATAAATGATTGATCGTATTTTGATTGAAGCGGCGACCCGTCCATATTTTAAAGGCTTCTTCCGCCTGAAAAATAAGCATCGGTAATCCGTTTACGGTTTTCAGATTTAATTTTGCCGCGGCTTGCAACAGGGGCGTTTCCAGCGGGTTGTAAATAAGATCGTAAATGATCGTTCCCGGTTTTGAAATCGGCTGCGGATCGATAATCAATTCTTCCTTTTGTCCGGACATACCCACCGAGGTTGTATTTACGATCAGATCAAAAGAAATTCCGCATTCCGCCGCTTCGTTTAGATCCGAAGTCCTGAATTCAATCGTTCCGTGCTGCTTAAGAGTCCGAACGAGTTTTTCCGCCCGTTGTACCGTCCGGTTTGCGATCCACAAAAATTCAACCCTTTTTACCTTCAGCAAGGCAAACGCCACGGCGCGCGCCGCGCCTCCGGCTCCTGTTATCAGACATTTTTCGATTGAATCCAGATCGGTTTCAATCGGTTTTAAAAATCCCGCCCAATCGGTGTTGTATCCCGTCCATCGATCGTAGTGGCATTTAATCGTATTCACCGCGCCAATCGCTTTTGCGTAAGGATCTATTTGATCAATAAAACGCAGAATTCTCTCCTTGTACGGAATTGTTACATTCAGACCGCTCAGATTCCCGCTTTTAAGTTCCGCCATTTTTTCTTCAAATTTTTCGGGTTCTGTTTCAATTTTTTCATAAACGGCTTTTATTCCCAAATCTCCGAAAGCTCTGTTGTGAATATAGGGAGAAAAAGAGTGTTTAAGGGGAAAACCGATAATTCCGTAACGCTTAATTGTCGTATTCATTTTATTCATTCTTCCGTTACTCTTTGACCACGCTTTTCAAAAGTCCCCAAAACTGCGGAAAAGAGACTTCCACGCATTCCGGTCGGTCGATTTCAATTCCTTGTTCCGAACAGAGATTGGCTATGGCAAAAGACATGGCGATGCGATGATCGCCGAAGGTTTTAATTTTGCCGCCCTTAATGGTCTGAGGACCCTCAATTTTAAATCCGTCTTCATATTCCGTAATTTCCACACCAACCGACCGCAAATTTTGTACCATGGCGCTAATCCTGTCGGATTCTTTGAAGCGCAGTTCCTTGGCGTGGCGCAGTTCAAAAGTTCCTTCGGCTTTTGCGGCAAGTATGCTTAAAACGGGAATCTCGTCGATGATATTCGGAATAATTTCGGCGGGAACGGTGATGTTCTGCAAAGGCTGATACCCGACGACCACCTCCCCCATCGGTTCGGGCGAATTTTGGGTAATGTTGACTTCTAATTTCACGCCCATTTTTTCAAGGATGTCAATAAAGCCCGTTCGGGTAGGATTTAATGAAACATTTTTTATTATCAATTCCGAATCGGGCAAAAGCAGCGCAGCGGCGATAAAAAAGGCAGCCGAAGAAAAATCGCCGGGAATGGTCATCGAAATATCGGGAATGCTGTTTTCGCGTGAGCTTGAAATAATTTTTCTTCCGTTTTGATCGTATTCAACTTTTAATTTTAACAAACGCTCTGTGTGATCTCGGGTGGGCACATTTTCAATGACCCTGGTTACGCCGTCGGCAAAAAGTCCGGCAAGAAGAACGGCGGACTTAACCTGAGCGCTGGCTACGGGCAGCTCATATTCAATCCCTTTGATCTGTTCGACGGGAAAAAACGTCAGCGGCAAATGTCCTTCGGTGGATTCGATTTTCGCGCCCATTTTTTGCAAAGGATCGATAATCCGTTTCATCGGACGTTTTGACAGGGACGAGTCTCCGGCAAGTGTTGTTTTAAAAGGAAGATGAACGAGCAATCCGCTTAACAAGCGCGCCGTGGTGCCGGAATTTTCCGCATTCAGGGTTTCGGAGGGATTAAGCCACGAACTCAATATTCTGCCTTTGATGGTTAACCGGGAATCGCTGCGAATGCTTTCCACGCCGAGATTCTTTAAACAATTCAACGTAGCCTGACAATCCCGATTGAAATTAAAATTTTCAAAATGAGAAAAGTCGTCTCTTAAAGCCGAGAATAACGCGGCTCGGTGACTAATGGATTTATCTCCCGGTAATGTAAGAGAACCGCTGACAATTGGCATCAGTTATTTTCTCCCGAATTTTAAAATGATTGTTTGATTTGGGAAAATATGAAAATTTAGATAATTGTCAAAATTAATGAATTTGTGAAAAGCAAATTAACG
>JAADIP010000030.1 GCA_013151275.1 Calditrichota bacterium
TAAACAAAATGACCAAGTTATCGAGCAATTGCGTGTTTTGCTTTTTGACAACCAAATCCCGGATAAGCGCCAAGCCCGCGTCTTTTCCGTCTATTTCGCCCGAATGGATTCCGGCTTGAATTAACAGAATCAGCTTGTCGCCGTTTTTCAGTTCCTGAGGATCAAAAACGGAGTTTTTGTTGACGATCAGCAAAGGGAGGTCTCTTCCCTGAGCGCTTTTGCCGAAAACGGCGTAAGAAACCCAGGGAGAGTAATCAGCCAATCTTTTGCAAAAATCAATGGTCTGCTCATAGTTCGGCGTGGCTTTAAAATCGGACCGCTCGTAAAATGTTTTCCAGTCGTCGGCAAATAATATTGTGAATAAAGAGAAAAAACAAAACAGAAAAATTACCGGACGCCGCGGTTTATACTTCATTGAATAATGCTCATCGTTTTAATGGTGGAACGAATGCTCAATTTAAATAAAAATTTTAAAAAATGCACTTGTAATTTGTCAAGGCGTTAAAGCGTTGCGGTTTATCTTCGGATATCCGTTAATTTTCCGCCTGTTTTTGTTTTTTTTACGGGATTTGCATTTTTTTATTTTATCCTTTAGCTTCCCATCGCTAAATTGGTTGTGAAATACAATAGTCGAAATCATTTATTAAATACAGGTACTCTGATGGCGAATAAATCTTTAAAACAGAATCTTTTTAATATGTTCGAGCGCTGGGCGGGCGAAAAAGCGCAGTCAATGCAGCCCCTGCCCGCTCACGGATCGGATCGCAAATATTTCCGGATTATCGGATCAACGAAAAGAGCGATAGGCGTTTACAATCCCGACATGAAGGAAAATATCGCCTTTTTGACCTTCACCAAACATTTTCGCCGCTTAAATTTGAATGTGCCGGAAATCTATTCGCAGGAGCTGGACAAAAACATCTATCTGGAGCAGGATCTCGGCGATACCACGTTGTTTTCGTTTTTAACCGAAGTCCGGCAAAAAGAGGGCTTTTCTTCACGCATTATTGAAATGTACCGCAAAACGGTGGAATATCTTCCGCGATTTCAGATAGAGGCTAACCGGGGATTGGATTACAGCGTTTGCTACCCGCGCTCCGGTTTTGACCGCCAGTCCATGCACTGGGATTTGAACTATTTCAAATATTATTTTTTGAAGCTGGCGAAAATTCCTTTTGACGAGCAGAGTCTGGAAAACGATTTCCAGGCGTTCATGGATTTTCTTCTTTCCACGGACAGGGATTATTTTTTGTATCGCGATTTTCAATCGCGAAACGTCATGATTGTCGAAGGCGAACCTTATTTTATCGATTATCAGGGAGGAAGAAAAGGAGCCTTGCAATACGACCTGGCTTCTTTGCTTTTTGACGCCAAGGCGGACCTTCCCAATGAGGTGCGTCAGGAATTGCTGAATTATTACCTCGATCGTCTGGAGACATACATTCCGGTGGATCGTCAAAAATTTCTGCAGTACTACTACGGATATGTTTATATTCGCATTATGCAGGCGCTGGGCGCTTACGGTTTCAGAGGATTTTACGAGCGAAAAGAACATTTTTTAAAAAGCGTGCCTTACGCTATTCAAAATCTTGAATGGCTGCTGCACAACGCCGAATTACCCGTGGAATTGCCGGCATTAACCGCCGTGTGGGAAGGGCTGGTTCGTTCCAGTTATTTGCGGCAGTTCGGCGACGCGCGGTTGCGTTTAACGGTTCGGATTCAGAGCTTTTCGTACAAGCGCGGAATTCCCGTTGACGAAAAAGGACACGGCGGAGGCTTTGTGTTTGACTGCCGGATGCTTCCCAATCCGGGCAGATTTGAAAAGTACAAGGATGTTACCGGTAATGACGATCCGGTTATTGAATTTCTGGAAAAAGAAAAAGAAGTCGATGAATTTATGAGCCATGTTAAGGGTTTGTTGGATATGATGGTGACCAACTATCTGAAACGTAATTTTACGGACATCATGGTCGCCTTCGGCTGCACGGGCGGTCAGCACCGTTCCGTTTATTGCGCAAATCAATTGGCGGAGTATCTGAAAAAGAAATACGATATCGATATTCAGGTACGGCATCGTGAATTGGAAATGATAGCCGGGGAATAAATAAACATGAAAGCCATGATTTTAGCGGCGGGGCGGGGAACGCGTTTACACCCGTTAACGGAACATAAACCCAAGGCGCTTGTAACCGTTGGAGGACGCGCTTTATTGGAATTGGTAATCGAACGCCTGAAAAAATTCGGCGTTACCTCCCTCATCATCAATGTGCATCACCATGCCCGGCAAATAATCGATTTTGTTAAACAACACGATTCTTTCGGAATTCATATTGAATTTTCCGTGGAAGAAGAATTGTTGGATACCGGAGGCGGATTAAAAAAGGCGCGCCCATTTTTTGACGACGCGGATTATTTTCTGCTGCACAACGCGGATGTTTTAACGGATATGGATTATTCGCGTTTATTTACATCTTTGCAATCTTCTTCCGCGCTTGCCTGTCTGGCGATTCGTCGCCGAAAGACGAGCCGCTATTTGTTGTTTGATCCGCAATTCAGATTGTGCGGATGGCAGAATGTAAAAACCGATTCTTTACGATTGGTTAAGCCGGATCTGAAAGAGTATCAACCCTTTTCGTTCATGGGGGTTCAGGCGCTTTCCGTGAAAATTTTTGACTACCTGCCGGAACGGCGTGTTTTTTCTTTGATTGACGCCTATCTTCAGATTGCGGAGAAGAATAAAACCATTTTGGGATTAGCTGAAGAAAAGGCGCGTTGGTTGGATCTGGGAAAAATGGAAAATCTAAAACAGGCTGAGCAATTGTTCTCCGATTTCATCGGAGAAAAACCGAATCAATAAAAAAGCCGTCCCGTTTCAGACGGGACGGGACGGCTTCATTACTACAAAACAAATGTTATTTAATCAGCAGCATGCGTTGAATAACGGTTTTCTTCTCGGTAGTAACCTTGTAAAAATACATTCCCGAAGCGACATTTCTTCCGTCCCATTTCAGTTTATGAACTCCGGCATTTAAAGCGCCGTCCACAAGGGTCGCCACTTTTTGTCCGTTCAGGTTAAAAATGCTGACATTGACCTGCTCCTGAACGGGCAATCCGAATTCAATGGTCGTAACGGGATTAAAGGGGTTCGGATAATTTTGTTTCACATAAAATGATTTCGGAATCGGCTGATTGTTTTCGATGCCGGTGGGCAGATAAACGAATTCCACGTAGTAATAAGAGCTGTCTTCGGTAACGTGGACGGTAGCGTCCGGCTTGTCCGGCGTGTATTGATCGCCGAAATAGGGAGCGGAAATAAACCAGTCGCCTTCGCAGACACGAAAATGGAAAGAGGTGTCCGGCGCCAGACTTTGTTCCGTTTGGTAAACATAAGGAAAGGTTCCGATTGTGGATATGTCCATCGTGTACTCGTCGGGATTTGAAACGGGCGCGTTAATCAGTTTTACTTCCAGTTCGGCGTGGGCGTAATTCAATTCAAAATCCAGCGTATCGATTTCATCGTCGTTAACCGCGATATTGGAATATTGAACAGGCATGGCAAGGTATTCTCCGTTCCAGCTTTGAAATCGCAGTGAAAAAGTATCGTTTGGCACGCCTACGAAATAATTCATGGAATCCGGATTAATGGTAGCGGTGTAAAACTCGCTCCAATCGATCTTAAAAACCTGAATGCTGCATTCGCTTAAATCGGGGAACGGGTCTCCTTCGTCAATGGTGATATTTCCGCCTAATTTACTTTGCGCGGGTAAAAAGATAAAACGCACGGTATCGCCCGGGCTTGCCTCTCTCCAATTGCCGTTTTTCAGATAAAAACCGGGGGGAACTTCGAGCTGCCCGTAATCGGTATTGTTTAACCAAACATTGTAAATCTTACCCTGTTTTACATGAAGCTTTACGACTGGTTCGCCGTTCATGTAAGAAAACGTTTGTCCGACCTCGGCATTTCTCGCCCATGCTTCGAATTCGGCGGAGAGGGGCTGGTCATTCATCCGACCGATCACATAGATCACCGTATCGGTGGAATATACATAGATGTTTTTTTCAAGACTGTCTCCGGCGCTTAAATTAAAGGAATAAAGGGGATTATCCCAGGTATCGGGCATTAAATAATCGGGAATTAATTCTTCGGACCAAAGGGCTAATCTGAAAGGCACGTTCACAGTGTCGTCTCCCGAAAACGGCGCGCCGACCTTAAATTGACCTTCATGAGGACTGAATTCGACTTCCTGATAGGTGTTCAGGTTTTCGAGACTTCCCCATCCCGCTACCGGCACAACCTCTCCGTCTTCGTTCAGAACCGAGCCGTAAACCCAGGCTTTCGGGTTTTGCAGATTAAAATCAAATCCGCTGTTCTCTCCGTTTTGGATGAAAACATTATGATAGGAAACGGAATCCGTGATGTAACTTGAAATCTGCCTTTCGAACATAAATCCTATTTTCCACTCCTGTCCCACCGCGCTGTCCGGCAGATTGATGGTAAAATTTCCGTTGTCATCGGTAAGACCGCCCCAAAAAGCGGCATCTTCCTCTCCTTCGAGCGTAGCTTCGAACATAAAATAGGCAAGTCTTTCGTCGGGCGGCTGAATTCCTTCGATTGATAAGCGACCGCTGATCCAGACGTTGACCGTAGCCGGAGCGTTGATGTGCAAAGGACCCGTTACCGATGAATGGTCGTTTAAATCTTCCACAACAAACAGATAATCGGCTGCGGGAAATCCAAAGGGTCCCATCCGAGTGTAAATGAGTCCGTCGGGCGTTGAACTTGAATCGGACGGTCCTCCTTCTTCTCCCGTCTGACCGTCCGTTTGGTTAAATTCGATCAGAAGAACGTCGGAGCCGTCCAGGGTTTGGTCGCCGTTCGTATCGACATAAATTTGAATGTGGGCTGTTCCGCCGACGCTCGAAAGATCATACTCCCAGGCGTAAAAGTCGCCCTGGGTCATGACGGAAGTCTCGGCGCCATTCACCCAGCTTTTGAAGTAGGTGGTTGACCAAACAAACTGGATGGCAAGGAAAAGGACTGTAAGGGTAAAAAAGGTTCGTTTCATGATTCCTCCGAATTTTATTAATTTTTTCGGTCATCAAATGACACTTTATTTTATTCGGAGTTTTTTTGTAAAAAATTAGCCTTGTGTAAATTTCAATAAACGGGTGATACGCAATATTATCCGGTGGTCCGAAGAAAAAATTTCACGCCTTAATTAAGGAAAGCGAAAGGAATTAACACAAAACGCGAAATTGACAATTGACGATTAAAAAAGTATATTGTATTTGTTAGACATGCTTAACAGATGTTCGGGAGAAAAATTGACTAAAGCCACCTGGAAAAAATTTGACGAAGTTGAGCTTACGCACAGCAGCGTTCATCATTTGATGGCTATGCACGAGCTGCTTAAACGAAACGGATATGTCCGCGGAGTTGATATTTCCAAGCATTTGAAAATCAGCCGAAGCAGCGTTTCCATCACCATACATAAATTAATTAAAAAGGGTTATATCCAGGAGGATGAAAACAAGTTTTATCATTTTACACCCAAAGGACAGGAATTAATCAATAACGTTCTTAGCAAGCGTCGGATAATTCGTTTGTTTTTTGAAAAAGTTCTGGATATACCCGAGGATATGGCAGAATACGAAGCCTGTAAGGTAGAGCATCTTCTGGAGGAGGAGACCGGGCAGAGGATAATGAATTTTATCGGTTTTTTCCTCTCCGAACGGAAAGAAGCGAATGAGTTTCGCTACGCTTTGAAACGTTTTATTTACGAATGCGGATCGGTAGATGCTTGTGAGATTTGCGAGATAGAGTGTTATTTTGCCGGTAAAGAGCAATAAAAAAGGCTGTTCCGGTTTTAAAGAACAGCCCTTAAAATTTTTTCATTCCGTTTAGAACTTTTAGAACTTAACAAATTTCTCCGGCGCCAGATTACAAATCGGGCATTTTTCGGTGGGTTTGCCGATATGGGTGTAACCGCAAACCGGGCAGATGTAAACTTCGTCCGCGTCAATATCTTCGCCGCCGGAAACTTTTGCCAGAGCTTCCCTGTAAAGTGTTTCGTGTATTTTTTCGGCTTCTATTGCGTAATAGATGGAGCGCTGTGCGCCTTTTTCGTCCTGAAGTTTGGCGATGGCGTCGTAAGCCGGATACATTTCGGTAATTTCAAAATTTTCGCCGTCAATACCTGTTTGCAGATTTTCGGCGGTTTTTTTGAGCAGCCCCAGTTGTCTGGCGTGGTTTGTGGCGTGAACTCGTTCGGCGTAGGCAATTGCCTTGAATAATTTCGCTATTTTAGGGAAGCCCTCTTTTTCGGCAATTTCGCTGAATGCAAGATACTTCATGTGCGCCATGGATTCCCCGGCAAAGGCTTCGTTCAGAGATTTTTCGGTCATCTTCTTCATGGTTCGTCCCTTCCTTTTTATTTAAATACATTGTAAGTTCGTTGCAGATTAATTTTCCGCGTGATTTTTTACAAGAATCGTCTTTTAAAATAAATAAGCGTTTTTTTAATTTCCACTATTTTTAACGATCGCCGCTCAATGAGTTGATGAACAAAACTCTTTTATCTTCCGGACTTTAACGGTTTTCTTTTCCCGGATTCTGTCTGTAAATAACGACATTTAATTTAAAATATTCCCGATCAGCCTTGAAGCGCGTAATTTATTTATTTCAGAATAATCAATTTGCGCCACTGCATTAAGGCGCCGCTTTTCAAGCGCAGCAGGTAAACGCCCGCGGGCACTTTCAACCCCGACGCGTTCTTCCCGTCCCAACGCAAAAAGTGTTCCCCCCTGCTCATGTTTCCGGCGTAGATAGTTCGAATCTTTTGCCCCAAAAGGTTAAATACATCCAATCGTATTTGCATGGACTTAAAAAGCTTAAATTTGATATGCGTATTGCCGCTGAAGGGATTGGGGAAATTCTGTCCGAGCATAAAATAAAAAATCTCCGAAGAGTCGGATGGCTCGGATTTGCGGGAACGGGGACCTACCGGCGGGCTAAAGTTGACCATTTCCCGATAAGTTTTATGAACGGTAGGGACGATTTTTTGCAGATTACGCACAGTCGAAATATTGTCGCCGCCAGGCTCTTCGATAACAGCCACGTAAGCGACAATAACCTCCTGCATGTCACCGGGCGCCATATTAAAAGGACCGGAATTAATGAAAAAATAACGTACCCCTGGCGGCAGGCTGTTGCCTTTGCCGTCCACATCTCCGACGCCGGTAACCGGATCGCCGTTAGCCGGAAATTTTGTCGGCTGCCTGGAATAGAAAGAAACCTTTAACTGAGGGAAAGGAACGCCGTCGGGAAAAATTCCCGCATAGCCGTTTAAAATGGCGTAAACCAGCATTGTTCCCTTATAAACGCCCAACTCGGGGTTCGGAATCGCTCCTCCCGTTTGATGCAGCCAAAACGAGGTCATAGGCAAATTTTTAAAATCGGGCACTTTTTGGAAATCCACAATTGCCGTATCGCCGGGCGAGGGAACGGCGGGACCCTGTAACAGTACCCCGGCAACCGCGGGCGGAACCATAAAAAAACGGGAATATTCCTCGTCAAACGGGCGGCTGTTGTAGGCAAAGCCATACATTAACACGCTGTCACACCCGGCAAAATTATCTCGATAATCCCCGACATCGGCATCCAGATATTGACTGACAAACATGGAATCGATGGAATATCCCGATTTATTGAAAATGCGATAACGTTTAAATACCGCTTCCGACAAACCGATTTTATAAGCCCAGACGGTTACCTGAACTTCCAGACCGATGGGCGGAGAACCGAATAAAGTAGTGGTTTTGGTTTCATTAAGATCATTGAGCGCGTACCAGATTACCTGATCCGCTCCGACAATACCAGGTTCATCATAATCCGGATCGTAAACGCCGTTTTGATTGCGGTCATAATAAGGAGCGCCCAGGTCCGCGGGCCATTCCTGCCAGTCTTTCAAATAAAGTTGACGCAAAGAGTCGATTTGTTCGGAAGAAACCGAGTCCGCGGAGAGGTTAAAAAATATGGCTGCGTCCTGGCGCAGTTCCTGATCGTCGATATCAAAAATGTCTTTGCGGATGCGGTAGATGCGGACGCGCGGATCGTCCGGCGATACCGCCTGAGGCGGGTTCACGCCGTCGCCGGGTTTAACGATCCATCCCGGGACAACCCCGTTTCGGTAGTACCCTCCGCCGGCTCTCAATGCGGGGGAGCGTCCGTCACGCACAAAACCGCCCCAAACAAAGCCGTCAAGGTAAAGTAAATGTCCGGTTCCGATCGGGTATTGATTGCTCATGGCTGTTTTATAGGGAGATGCAATATAAATGCCCTTCGATGTCTCCCACAAAAGCCATTGATTTATGTCCATCGGAGCGTATTTGCCGGCAACGGATTTAAAGCCGGCGGATCGGGCTTCGGCATTGTAGAATAAAATAATCAATAAAATTAACAGAAATTTTCTAAGGTACATTACAAACCTCCGGATTTTGTATGATATAAGGAGGGAGTCCTTTAAATAATACAAAATTAAGCGTGGGAAAACAAAAATTTTGGCTTATTGTTGTGACTTTTTGAAACTTGAGATATATTTGGTAGTATCTACTTAAACATAATGACGTTGAAGATTGAGTTGAACAGGTTTGTTGTTAAATTTTAAATTTATCACTGTGAATTAAAAGAGAGGATATTCATGGGATTCTGGGGAAAAGCGCTGGGTGTGGGATTCGGATTTATGTTTGGCGGACCTCTGGGCGCGGTGCTCGGCGGGGTGCTCGGTCACATGTACGATGTGGAATCGGATCAGCATAAAGCGGGTTTGGGAATACGCTGCCCCTATTGCGGTAAAACCGTAAGACCCACGTCGGACGGGCATTGCCCGATTTGCGGGGGCGATTTAAAACCGGCTGGGGCGCAGCAGCCGAAAAGCGTTTTTGATCGGCAATTTTTGTTTTACGTGAGCTTAACCTCTTTGGCTGCCAAGATGGCAAAAGCCGACGGCATTGTTACGGAAGACGAGATCAGGGCGTTTGACAATTTTTTGCGCGACGAGTTGAAGCTTTCCGCCGCGGAAAGGAAAATTGTAGCTCAAATCTTTAATCAGGCGAAAAATTCTCCCGAAGACCCAATGGCTTTCGCACGTCAATTTCGCGATTTAATCGGACAGCAGCCGGAAGTTCTGCAAATGATGGTGCATTTGCTGTTCCGGATCGCGTTAGCGGACGGTAAATTTCATCCCGCCGAAGAACAATTCATCAGACAGGTTTCAAATATTTTCGGACTTACTCCCAACGAGTACGAACAAATCCGGGCGCTTTTTATCCGGATTGATAATCGCGCTTATCAGGTTTTAGGGCTTTCGCCGGAAGCTTCGGTGGAAGAAATCAGAATCACGTACAAAAAACTGGTCAATCAATACCATCCCGACCGATTGATCGCCAAGGGCGTGCCGGAAGATTTTATCAAAATCGCCAACGAAAAAATGGCGGAAATTAACAACGCTTACGAGCAAATAAGAAAAGAACGCGGATTCTGAACGGTGAGGAACGTAAAAGCGAAGGCGGATTTTTTGCTTTTGACGGTTTTCTAAATCCGCGGACTCCCGGAGGAAAATACGCAAAATAAATCAACAAAACGGGATAAAACCATGGAAAAGCAGTACGAGGATTTTTACCGGAAACTGCGAAAACAAATCGCCGAATTTTTGGAAAAGAAGAATTTTGAATATGGCGATTTATTGTTGTTGGTGCCGGACTTTTTTCATCTGTTGGTTAAGTTGATGGTAGATCCGCGGGTGCCGGCGGATAAAAAATTAAAGTTCGCAGCCGTAGTCGCTTACTTTATCACGCCGTTCGATCTTTTACCCGAAGCGGTGCTGGGTCCCATCGGCTATATGGACGATCTGGCTCTTGCGGCGTATGTCCTCAACGATTTCATCAATCAGGGAGATATTGACATTATTTACGAACACTGGGCGGGCAGCAGCGACGTTTTAGCCAGTATCCAGAATATTTTGACCGTAGCCGATCACTATCTGGGTAAGGGATTGTGGAATCGGATTAAACGGAGTTTTCAATGATTCTCTCTTCGGGGAAAAATAAGGGCGTGATTAGTAACAGAGTTACAAAGTGACAAAGTAACAAAGTAACAAAGTGACGAGTAACCAGCAACCGGTTCCGCTTAAACCCTTAACGCTTAACGAAAGATGACTAAAGTCAATCCGCGCTCTCTTCGACTCCGCGGTGAATATGAACCTTATAACGCGCAAAGCGGTTTCGGGAATTTAAATCATGACCAACTTATTTAATAAAAATCAATTACGCTCTTTGCACCGACAGATTGACACCCCGGCTTTAATCGTTCACGAAGGTCGGTTGTCGGAAAATATTCGGCAAATGCAAAGTCTGGCGGACAGCAACAACGCCGCTCTGCGTCCGCACACAAAAACACACAAATCAGTTTATCTGGCTAAGCTTCAGTTAAAAGCGGGAGCCAAAGGGATCACCGTTGCTAAATTGTCCGAGGCGGAAATCATGTTCCGGTCGGGCGTTAATGATATTTTTATCGCCAATCAAATCACACATCCGTTGAAATTAAAACGACTCCGCGAACTTCGCCGAAAAGCAAAAGTCATTATCGGATTGGATGATCCGCTGCAAATCAAGCTGCTGGAACAAGCCTTTAAAAACGAAAAAACGCTCTTGCCCGTGCGCATCGAAATCAATTCGGGATTAAATCGCTGCGGGGTGAAAGTTGACCAAAGTCTGGTGGAGCTGGCTAAAAAGGTGGTTAAGTCGCCATGTCTGAAACTCGAAGGTTTATTCACCCATGCGGGACATGTTTATGCGGCGAAGTCGGACGGCGAAGCGGCTGAAATCGGTCGCCGGGAAGGCGAAATAATGGAGCACGCCCGAAATTTGTTAAAAGAGTCCGGTATTTGCGTGAATACGATCAGCGTGGGTTCGACTCCGACCGTGAAGTATTCCGTTCAAAATCCGCAGGTAACCGAGATTCGTCCGGGGAATTATGTGTTTTACGACGCCATGCAAATCAAACTGGGCTCGGCGACCGTCGATCAATGCAGCCTGTTTGTATTAAGCACCGTTGTTTCGCGTCCCGAGCCTGATCGAATTGTCATTGACGCCGGAAGCAAGGCGTTGAACACAGACGGCGCAAACATGACCGGCGCTTTCGGATTACCGCTCAATGTTTCGGGAAAAATCGTGCGCCTTTCGGAAGAGCACGGAATTTTGGAAGCAGCCGGGAGCTGCGCCGCTCAAATTGGCGATCCTGTCTTAATTATTCCCAACCATGCGTGCGTTGCGGCTAATCTCTTCGATTATTATTACTTTGTGGACGAAAATCTGAAAATCAGGCAAATTACCATTGATGCGCGAGGCAAAAGTCAGTAAAATAGAAACGGCTGTTAAAATCGGAGTAAAATTTGTCTTTGCATTTAAAGCGTTCCTGGCTGTTAGGCGGTTTGGTTTTTGTGGGAATCCTGATTTCCGCCTTATCTTTTAACCTGACTTACCGCGACCTTCACGAAAAATTCTTCCGGCAGGAAACCGTTCGGGAGGCTCAATATCTCGGAGCGCTTTTGTCAACAATTTTTATTGCCGACTCCTCGGGAACGGTTGCCGCGGAAAACGGAAGACTTCAAAAATTGTTAACGCGCTTGGCGGCAAACGATACTTCTCTGCGCTTTTTGGCGATCTACAATTCGGACAAACAAAGCATTTGGCAAACGGGTAAGGTGAATTTAAAAATCGACGTCGGTTCTTTGTTAAGAACTTCCGCGAATAATTCCCAGATCCGCCTGCTACGCCTGAAATCCGAAAACCCGGACGGCAATCAATGGTTGGTCGTACTCCGGTTAAATCCGGAATTTGCAAACGGACCCTTTCTCGTTTTCACAAAAACAGCGCCCGATATCGGCTGGTTTTCGCTTCCTTTCCTAAAGAGCGTTTTCCCGCTTCTTTTGAATTTAACCCTGTTGTTGATTTTGATTTTGTTTGTAACCTATCATTCGTTCAAAAAACCCCTCGCCTCGGTCCGAAATTTAGCCGAGCATCTGAACGCCGGAGACTATCAGTACCGCGTTCAATATAAAGGCAAGGACGAATTTACCGACACCTTTATTCGGCTGAACCGCTCCCTGGAACGTATGGGCATGATTAACGAGAGCTATCAAAAAAAAGAAAAAAACATTCAAAATCTTTTTGAAGCGCTGGAAGAGAGTATTTTGGTTCTGGATTCGGAACTCCGCCTGAACACGTTTAATCCTGCGGTGGAGCGCCTGTTTAAATGTCCGCCGTCCGAGAGTTTTCCAGACTATTTCAGCCGGATTTTGGAAGAAAACATGGAGCTGCGCGAAGTTATTCACAGAAGCCGCTCCATGCCGGAAGAGACCCTGAGCAATGAACTGATGATCTGGCTTACCGACGATCGGGAACTGCACGTCAACGTTACGATCCAGAAATTAGCCGAAGGCGGATTTTTATTGATGTTCAAGGATCTTACCCGGGTCAAAGAATTGCAAAATAATCTGCTGCGTTCCATGAAATTCGGCATAATCGCCAATCTGGTTTCTTCGATCAGTCACGAGATCCGCAATCCGCTTTCCGCCGTGGGCATCCACACCGAAATTTTAAGCAACCGCTTAAAAAAAGAATATCCCGATCTGGATCCGAAGCTAAAACGTTCCCTCAGAATTATTCAAAATGAGATTAAACGCATCCATCGTATTCACACGCAGTTTTTTAATCTTGCCCGAAAACGCGATTTAAAACTGAGCACGCTTAAGCCCAACGCTCTTGTGGAAGATGTGATTCAACTGGTGCAGCACCACGCTTTGGAACAACAGATCAATTTGCGAAGCACGCTTGACGATTCGATCGATTTTATTTACGGCGACGCGGACCAGATTAAGCAGGTGCTGTTAAATGTTGTGCTTAACGCTTTTCAGGCGGTGGAAAAAGGCGGAGACGTTCATATCAAAACTTCGCAGGATCAAAATAAAGTTTATATCGATATCAGAGATAACGGGAAAGGAATTCCGCCGGAAATAGGCGACCGGATTTTTGATTTGTATTTTACCACCAAAAAGGACGGCGGCGGGATCGGACTTGCGCTGTGCAAAAAAATCATCGAAGCGCATGAAGGACAAATCCGTTATCGAAGCAAAGTCGGACAGGGAACTATCTTCACAATTTCATTCCCCAAAAAATATCAGTCTCGCAGAGACCGCATCCAGACGCGGTTGGAGAATTTGCAATAAAGAGACAATAATTCTTTGAAAATTTCTCGGTATTTATTAAATTTGGTGTACTTAAGTACAGTTTGAGATCGGCGCTAAAATGAAAGAACTTGTGATTTTCACCGGAGCGGCAAGCTCTTATTATCATTTCAAAAATGAATTGATCGAATCGGTTAAAAGAGGTCATCCCGATTTTTTAGCCATTCTGCCGGTTAACCGAGCCGTGCGCAAATTAAAACGGGAATTGATCGATCAGGCTCGCGGACAGGTGTTGACCGATCCGCCGGTATTCACCTTTGATCGGCTGCTATTGGAAATATATCAATCCCTGCCTTCCGCCCGGCGTTTAATTTCCGCCGACATGTTCATGGTTTTGATCAGCGATATTCTGGAAAAGAACGCCGCTCAATTTGAATATCTGCTGCCCGCAAAACAAATGAACGAGGGACTGGTTAAAAAAGTCTCCGATATTTTGAGCGAGTTGCGCAGTTTCGGATTTGACAGCCGCCGCTTCGCCAGATTGGAATTGGAAGACCGCAAACGCCATCCGCAAAAATACAACGATTTTGCAGTTTTGCTCACGCTGCTGGAAAACAAACTGGGAAGCGGGTTAATCGACGAACCTTTTGCCCGCGCGCAGGCTGCGGAGAACGTTACGGAAAACCTGTTTAAAGAGCTTTTCCCGAAAGTGCAAAAGGTGTTTATCAGCGGCTACGGGCTTTTCAGTCCGCCCATGTTCGAGTTTATTGATCGCGTCCGGAATTGGGCGCCGGTTTTTATTAAGCTGGATTACATGCCCGAAAACCCGGTTCTTTTTAATCACACATTAAACGCCCTGCAGCGATTCCAAACCATGAACGCGCAAATCAGACAAATTGAGAAAAAATCCCCTTTGGCGCTGCACCTGTTTAACCGCAGTAACCCTCCGCGAACATTGCTTGACGGTAAAGAGCGCATCCGTATCGTCGGTCTGCAGGAGCGCGAACAGGAAGTGGCTTTTATCGCCGGTAAAATTCGCCGGCTCCGTCGGCAGGGAATCGCTCTGCATCGCATGGCGGTGACGTTTAGTCATCTGGAAAAATACGTTCCCTTAATTCGCAAGGTATTCAGGGAATACGGAATTCCGTTTAATCTTTCCACCGGATTTGAACTGGTGCAGTCTCCGCTGATTGCCGATTTTTTAGCTGTTTTGCAGATTATCGAACTGGACTTTCCGCTGGAAAAAACGCTGGCTCTTTTCGGTTGTCACTTTATTCAAACCGACGGAGAGTTGAATTTGAAGCTGCTGCGGCGGTTGTGCTGCAAGGCTCGGATAACGTCGCTGAACCGACGAAACTTGCAAAGACTGCGTCAATTTGCGCAGGAGGCGATTACGGACGGCGAAGAAGACCCGGAAATTGACCGCGAAGCGGCGCTCGAACAGATCGGCTTTGTCGAACGGATATTAACTCCCTTCTTCGATTTTCCGCGGCAGGGAACGGCGTTGGAATTGCGCAGGAGCTACCTGGAATTATTAAAGCGTCTCGGTCTGTTGAGCTGGTACCAGAGTGAAAATCCCCATCTCTCCGAACGACAAAGAGAAAACAACTTCCGCGCCTACAACCAGTTTGTCAAGGTATTTGAAAGAACAATCTGGACGTTACAACTCATCTATTCGGACGAGACCATCTCCCGCAATCAGTTGCTTTCTTATCTGCAGGCTGCCATGGAGCGTGAGCTGTACAATTTGACCGAGTTTCCGGACTTCGGCGTGCAGATTATGCCGCGGCTGGAAATTTTGGCGGTCGATTTTGACGTGTTGTTTATCGGCGGTTTGATAGACGGCGATTTTCCGCGATCCGCGGTTAAAGACATCTTTTTCGGCGATTCCATTCGAATGGAAATGGGTTTGCCGGTCAGCGAAGAGCTGTTGGATCAGGATCGCTTTTTATTCTACCAGCTACTCGACAGTCCGGCAAAGCGGATTTTTATCACCTTTCCAAGATATCGCGACGAAGAGGCTCTGGTTCCTTCTTCGTTTTTATCAGATTTGCAGGAAATCTCTTCGGTCGATCTGCCGCAAATCGATCCGCAGGACGTGATCTTTTTTACTCGTCAAAAGCTGTGGGAAGGATTGGGAAGCAACATCAAATTGCTGACGGTTGCCGAAAACCGGGCTGCCGCGGCGCAGAATTTAAGGACGCTTTCCGCTTTAATACCCGACGCGCAAAACACGCTTTCGGGATTGATCCGTCGAATCCGCTTTGCCTCATTGCGGTTGATGGGTAATTCTTTTTCGGTTTTCGAGGGGAATTTGTCGGGCGACGAATCCGTTGTCGGCGAATTGCAGAAACGCTTCGAACGCGCGGTCTGGTCGGTCAGCCGACTGGAAACCTACGCTTTTTGCCCGATGAAATTTTTCTTTAGTTATCTGCTGCGCGTCGAACAGCCGCCCGTTCCGGAAGAAGAGATTACTCCGCAGGAACGCGGATTGCTGGCGCATCGCATTTTGTTTCGTTTTTACACCGAACTAAAGCGACAGGGGCTGGAAAAAGAACCCTGGGAAAAACCCGATTTGCTTCATCAGATTGCCCAGGAAGAGTTCGACGGTTTCCGGCGCCGGGGCTTATTCTGGGAATTGGAAAAGCTGCGATTTTTCGGAAACGAGCAGGTGAACGGTTTGCTGAACGCCTTTCTGGAGCAAGAAAGAGACCGCCTTTCGGGAAGCCCGTTTAAACCGGGTTATTTCGAGTTATCGTTCGGCTTTAGCGGCGATTTTCCCAGGGACATTCATTCGCGGAAAGAAC
>JAADIP010000160.1 GCA_013151275.1 Calditrichota bacterium
TGTCATTCGAATTTGTTTCGGATTTCGATATTCGAATTCATGATTTATAATTTTCTCAGTCAGCCAAATTTCAACTTGTCACTGGTTACTCGCCACGCATTACTTTTTTTCACATGTAATTTATTGTTTTGTTGTGAGTTAAAGACCCCCCTTTTAATTTCCCCCCTTCAAAGGGGGGAACGCCGAAGGCAAGGGGGGTCTTTAATCAAACCGCACAGTTTCTGAATGTCCTGGATGGTTTGTTGTTCGTTAAGGGTTAAGAGTTAAGCGTTAAGCGGGCTTCTCCATTCACTCAGCATGCAAGACTTGCTTCACGGATTTCTGCTTTCTGATAATCTGTTACTCATCACGCATCACGCGTCACGCATTACGACCTCGTTACTCATCACTGCTTTCTGACAATCCCTTACTTTAATCTTTTATCTTTCATCTTTAATCTTACCCCTTCACGCTTTCATCGGGAGAAATATTGCTTTTAGAGCATTGAATAAGTAATTTAAAAGATTTTAGGCAAATAAACAGAGGTAAAATGTATAAAAGCCATATAAGAAATTTTTGTATTATTGCTCATATCGATCACGGCAAGTCAACCCTGGCGGATCGCATGCTGGAATACACCCATACCATCACGGAGCGGGAACAAAAAGACCAGGTGTTGGATGATATGGATCTGGAGCGCGAGCGCGGCATCACCATTAAATCACACGCGATTCGCATGCAATATAAAGCTAACGACGGGAAAAGTTATACGCTTAATTTGATTGATACGCCCGGTCACGTGGATTTTACTTACGAAGTGTCGCGCAGTCTTGCGGCGTGCGAAGGAGCTTTGCTTTTGGTCGATGCCGCTCAGGGTATTGAAGCGCAGACCATAAGCAATTTGTATTTGGCTATCGAAAACGACCTGCAGATTATTCCCGTGATAAATAAAATCGATTTGCCCAGCGCGCAGGTTGACGTGGTTAAAAAACAGTTGATCGATTTAATCGGTTGCGCCGAAGACGAGATTCTTCTTGCCAGCGCAAAAACGGGCGTTGGCGTCGCGGAGATTCTGGAAGCCATTGTGGAGAGAATTCCCCCGCCTTCGGGCGACGAGAATGCTCCCTTGCAGGCGTTGATTTTTGATTCGGTTTTTGACAATTATCGCGGAGCAATAAGCTATATTCGTATTTTTAACGGAATGTTAAGAAAAAACGACGCGATTCGTTTCTTTAATACAGGTCGCAATTATCAGGCGGAGGAGATCGGCGTTCTTCGCTTAAAGCGGGAACCCGTTAAAGAATTGCACGCGGGCGAGGTGGGATATTTGATTTCCGGCGCAAAGAATGTAAAAGACATTCGTGTCGGCGACACGGTTACTCACGTCAAGCACGGCGCCGCCGAACCCCTGCCCGGCTACAAAGATATTAAACCCATGGTCTTTTCGGGAATTTATCCTATCGATTCCGATGATTTCGAAAATCTACGCGACGCTCTCGATAAGTTGGCTTTAAACGATTCCGCCCTTATTTACGAACCCGAAACCTCAAAAGCTCTGGGATTCGGATTCCGCTGCGGATTCCTCGGACTTTTACACATGGAAATTGTTCAGGAGCGCTTGGAAAGAGAGTACAATTTATCCATCATTAACACGGTTCCCAATGTTGTGTACCGGGTGTTTTTGAAGAACGGAGAGATTGTCGAAATTCATACGCCCACCGATTTACCCAATCTGGCTGAAATAGAACGCATTGAAGAGCCCTATATTTCCGCGCAGATTATCACTCCGGCGGAGTATATCGGCAATGTGATGAAGTTATCGCAGGAAAAACGCGCCGTGTTCAAAGCGACTTCGTATCTGGATCCCACCCGCGTTGATCTGACGTTTTTATTTCCTTTGTCGGAAGTGATTTTCGATTTTTACGATAAACTAAAATCGGTGTCGCGCGGTTACGCTTCTTTTGATTACGAATTGGACGGTTATCGGGAAAGTCAGTTGGTCAAATTGGATATCTTAATCAACGGCGATCCCATTGATGCGCTTTCGACCATTGTTCACGCCGAGAAGGCTTACGAGATGGGGCAAAGGCTGTGCCGGCATTTAAAACAGCTCATTCCCAGGCAATTGTTTGAGGTCATAATTCAGGCTGCCATCGGAAGTAAGGTCATTGCCAGGCAAACTGTAAAACCCCTGCGGAAAAATGTCACGGCTAAATGTTACGGCGGCGATATTACCCGTAAACGCAAACTTTTAGAGAAACAAAAAGAAGGTAAAAAGCGTATGAAACAAGTCGGTCGGGTCGATATCCCGCAAGAGGCTTTTTTAGCCGTGCTTTCTATGAATAAAGAAGATTGAAATTTTAGGAGGAATTTTGTCTAAACCGGTCGTTAAACCCAAAGGTCGATTTAAAAGTTTTACGGAAGGTCTTTTTTCTGCGCTGATAGCTGCTCTTATTATTCGTCAGTTTTTGGTTCAGGCTTATACCATACCGACATCTTCCATGGAAAATACGTTGTTGGTGGGTGATTTTTTATTGGTGAACAAATTTAATTACGGAATGCGAACCCCCGATTGGGTGGGGATTCCTTACACTAAAATCGGCGTTGATGTTCCGTGGTTTCGCTTTCCCGCGCTGCGTCAGCCAAAACCCTATGATGTGGTGATCTTTCGCTATCCCCGCGACCATTCGATGGATTACATTAAACGGTGCATTGCCGTGGGAGGGCAAACCGTCGAGATTGTTGACAAGGTGGTTTATGTGAACGGCAGAAAATTTCCTTTTCCGCCAAAGGGGAAGTTTACCGATCCGCGGATCTTTAAAAAAGACGAAGGACGGTTTTTCTTTCCCACATTCCGAAACTTAGGCAGCCGGGATAATTACGGTCCGCTTACCATACCCAAGGGCAAATACTGGATGATGGGAGATAATCGCGATAACAGCTCGGACAGCCGCGTCTGGGGATTTGTCGATCATTCGGAAATAGTGGGACAGGCTTTGATTATCTATTTTTCGTGGAATTCAAGAGTCCCGTTTACCCGGATATTTCAAAAGATCCGCTTTGGTCGTATCGGTCATGTGATCCGATGAATTCCGTGAACGGTAAAAAATCGCAAAAACCGGGCATTTACATTCACGTCCCCTTTTGTGTGAAAAAGTGCGGTTATTGTGATTTTTTTTCCGTTACTTCCTTAAATCAAAAATCCGACTTTCTTTCGGCTTTACTGAAGGAGATCAAACTCGTTCGGGAACAATTTAATCCGCCGGAAGAATTCGATACAATTTATTTCGGAGGGGGCACGCCCTCTCTTTTAACTCCGGATGAATTGAGCAAAATTTTGGAAACCCTGAACGATCATTTCAAAATTTCCGCGGACTGTGAAATAACCCTGGAAACAAATCCCGGCGCAGCTGAAAAGGAAAAAGTATCGCATTTTCGTCAAATCGGGATCAATCGCATCAGCATCGGAATTCAAAGTTTTATTGATCGGGAACTTCGTTTGCTGGAACGCATCCACACGGCGGATCAAGCCCGTCAAACATTTAACGCCGCGCGGGATGCCGGATTTGAGAATATCGGGATCGATCTTATTTACGCCCTTCCCGGTCAAACAAAAGAAGACTGGCTTTATTCGCTCGGGCAGGGGGTAAGTCTGCAACCCGAACATATTTCCGCTTACAATTTAATATTCGAAGAAGGAACGCCCTTTTACCTGCAGAAGCAGAAGGGTAAATTTAAAGCAAAATCCGAAGACGAGGAGCTGGAGTTTTTTTTGTTGACAACGGAATTTTTAAGTCGCCATGGTTACATTCCTTACGAGGTTTCAAATTACGCCCGTTCTCCGCAATTTTTTTCGGCGCACAATTACAAATATTGGCTGCATGTCCCCTATTTGGGTTTTGGTCCCTCCGCGCACAGTTTTTGGGGAAATAGACGGCAGGCAAACGTCCGTTCGCTGCAATCTTATCTGAAGCGGATCCGCAACAATGAAATACCCGTTGATTTTGTCGAGCCGTTAACTGACAAAATCAGGGAATTTGAGCACATCTTTTTGAGATTACGCACTTACGAGGGATTGGATATTCCCTATTTTGAAAAGATATTTAAACGATCTTTTATGGAATCATATCGTAAAACTATTGATTTACTCGTATTAAAAGAATATGCGATTGTCGAGAAGAAGTATTTTCGGCTAACCGGGAAGGGAATGGCTGTTTGTGATGAGATTCTGCAATTATTTGCATAAGCCGGTAATTTCTCTTTTGTTTTTGGTGCTGATTTCCTCGTCGCTTTTTGCGCAAAGGGATAGTCGCGTACGAATTGCTACTTTGCTGAAAAATTCGGGCAATTATGAACAGGCTTTGGATTTGTACTTACAAATTTACAAGTCGGGTAAAATTTCAAAACCCTTGATTAACGATATTCAGGAATGTTACGAAAAACTGAAACGGTACAAAGAAGCGATTCAATTTTTGAATGAAATTATCAAGCGCTTTCCCGACGATTTTGAATACAGAGTTAAACTGGGCAGAGCTTATTATTTAAACGGGGAACAAGAGGCGGCGTTTACACTATGGGAGCAATTAATTCAAAAAAACCCTAAAAACGCCTATTTGTACCGGATAATAGGTTCCGCTTTAATAGAGTTACGGCTTTACGATAAAGCCGTTCAGGTTTATGAAACGGCAATTAAAAACGCCAACCGTCAGCAATCGCTTTATCGTGATATTGCCATGATCTATCGCGCTCAATTAAATTACAAAGAAGCCGCCGCGAGTTACCTTAATTATTACCGCTTCTATCCCAAACAATTCGGTTATGTTCGTTCGCAGATTATTTCCATGACCGGCGACAGCGCGGTTGTTCTGCAGATAATTGAGGCGATAAAAGAGCACAAAAAAGAATTTAAAGCGCAGACCGGCGTTGATGAAATTTTAGCTGACCTTTTTCTGCGGGCAAAAGAGTACGATCAGGCGTTTTCGGTTTATCTGGAACTCCACCGGAAATCACCGAAAACAAATTATCTGTACAGGTTTATTAACAAAGTATCTTCCAACCGCGCTTACAGCTACGCAGTTAAGGGACTGAAGCTGCTGCTGAAAGAAAGCAAAACTCCGAAACAGGCGGATCAATACAGGCTGGAGTTAGCGCGCAATTATTACTTGTGGGGCGTACAATTCTCCAAAAAAGGCGACGCAGATGAAGCGCAAAAAAAGGTGGATCTGGCGCTGAAGATAACGGATCGGATACTGAGCAACCAAAGTCCTTCGGTTTACCATTGGGCTGCCCTGGAATTAAAGGGAGATATTTTTCTTGATTTTTATGAAGACACAGACCGCGCCATTCAAAATTATTCGCTCATATTAAAGACAAAATCGTATTTTCGCAATAAAGACCGCGTGCGTTTTAAGCTGGCGCGCGCTCATTTAATTAAAGGCGATCTGGAAAATGCCAATCAATACATGAACGAAATTAAATCGCCTTCTTATCAGACGATTGTTCAATATTTTAAAGCCGAAGAACTGTTTTACAAAGGGAAACTGACCGGAGCGCGAAAGGCGTTTGCAGAATTATCGGTAAAGTTGCGCGCGGAAGATTCGCTTTCGAACAATGTTCTTGGGCGCATGATTTTGTTAAACCGCGCTCAGCAGGATTCGGCGTTATTGGCAAAGTACGGCGAAGCGGAATTTCTTATCCGTCAGAAAAAACTGTCGGAGGCGGCGCGGATTTTTGAACAACTGGCTTATTCGAATTCCGAACTTAGCCCGCAATGCGCGGAACGCGCCGCGGAACTGCTGACAAAGCTCGGAAAATATGACCGTGTCGAAGCTCTTGTAAAAGAAATGAATTCCAGATACCCGGATTATGTGAACATGGACCGTTTGATCTTTATTTTGGCTTCCGCCGAGGAACGTCAAAAACGCTGGGAAGACGCCTTTCAGAGTTATCGGATGATTATGACGAATTATCCGGATAGTTTTTATTTGGAAAAGGCGCGCGAAAGAGCGCGCCGCTTGAAGGATCGAATAATAAAGGATCAGGTGCAATAGATGAAGTTAATGGCTAAAATTTTTCTGTTTGCTGTTTTAATATTTCAGTTCGCACGGGCGCAGTTTATTTTAATTCCAATGGATCTCACTCAAACCGATCATCTTAAAGCTTACGGAATAGCGTACTGGGTGCTTAAACAGGGTGTGAACGTGGAATGGCTGCTTAACTACCGCGGCGGCTCGTTTCTTTTTTCGGATACGCCGGTTTTCAGAGAAGAGTGCCAGTTGCGCGGGGTGAAATATGAGTTAAAAGACGGGGTTCAGGTCAATACCATTTACGCTACGATAGAAGAAAACAATATGGAACGCGTGCTCCTTGAAAAAGCGCCGCGAATCGCCATTTACACGCCGCCCACTTCGCAGCCCTGGGACGATGCGGTAACCTTAGCCATGGATTACGCCGAAATCAAATACGACAAAATTTATGACAGGGAGGTGTTGGAAGGAAAGCTGGCGAATTACGACTGGCTTCATTTGCATCACGAGGATTTTACCGGGCAATACGGAAAATTTTGGGCTGCCTTCCACAATCAACCCTGGTACATCCGCCAGCAATTGGAATCGGAGAAATTAGCCAAAGAGCTGGGATTCAGCAAAGTAAGCAAAGAAAAGGCGGCGGTTGCCGTTGAAATCCGCAGATATGTTTTAAAGGGCGGATTTTTATTCGCCATGTGTTCGGCGACCGATGCTCTTGACATCGCCCTGGCGGCGCAGAATACCGATATTTGCGACGCGGTTTTCGACGGCGACGGGATCGATCCCGACTATCAGAAGAAATTGGACTTCAGCCAGACCTTTGCCTTTCAGAATTTTAAATTGATTACCGATCCGGCGATCTATGAATTTTCGGATATTGATGTGCCGCCCAGTAACATGCCGCGCCTGAGAGACCCGGAAACGGATTATTTTACCTTGTTCGAATTTTCGGCAAAATACGATCCCGTGCCCACCATGCTTACCCAGGATCACGTGAATGTAATAAAAGGTTTTATGGGACAAACCACCATGTTCCGCGAGGAGAAGATTAAACCCAATATTGTGATTATGGGAAAAATAGAAGGCACCGACGAGGTGAAATATATTCACGGCAATCTCGGCAAGGGAACCTTTACTTTTTACGGCGGGCACGATCCAGAAGATTACACCCATCGGGTAGGAGATCCTCCGACCGATTTGAGCCTGCATAAAAATTCGCCGGGATACCGTTTGATTCTGAACAATGTATTATTCCCGGCGGCTCGGAAGAAAAAGTTGAAAACATGAGTTTTTAACAAGGAGCGCGGAATGGTTAAACTTGATATCAGGACAAAGAGCCGGACCGAATTGGTCGATATTACTCAACTGGTTCAAAAAACGGTTAGTGAACAGAATGTTCAAAACGGGCTGGCGGTGATTTTTGTCCCCCACACCACGGCAGCGGTGACTATCAACGAAAATGCCGATCCCACCGTTCAGCGGGATATTCTGTACGAAATAAATAAAGTGATTCCGTTTGAAGATAATTACCGCCACTATGAGGGCAATTCCGCGGCGCATATTAAGGCTTCTCTGTTCGGGAGTTCCGAAACGGTTATCGTGGAAAACGGGTATTTGCAATTGGGAACATGGCAGGGAATTTACTTCTGTGAATTCGACGGTCCGCGCCATCGTAAGGTTTGGATTCAAATAATTAAGGAATAATAGTATATTGCACTTGCCGTAAAGCAATATAAAGATTATTTTTGTTCAGATGTTAAACTGAGGGATGAAATATGTTAGAGCAAGTTATCGATGTATTTATCAATCGAATCAGGCAGACCGTAATTACAGACGACAAAATGACTTATGTTCCGCTTGGGTATTTGATGACGCTTGATATTCCGCAATCCATCAAACATTTTTTTGATCAGGAAGTGGAATTGTGGATAAGAGAAGAGGAGGAAAAATTCAGCGGCAGCGATCGTTTTAACTACGATCTGCCGGAAGTCAGAGTACTAATTGATCAAATTTTCGATATTTTGAAGCAAACGGCGCAGTTTCATGTCACCAAATTTAATCAATTACTCGAACGCGCGGTTAAATTGCAGATGAATTTTGTGATCGAACCTCATCGCACGCTGACGCAATTTTTGTTTAAAGACGGTCCCATCATTTCCACGATCGAGGTTTACGATATTCTGAAATACTTTTTTCAGTTTGAATATTACAAAGAAGCCATTTCGGATTATTTTAATACAAAGTACCTCAAACAGATTTCTCAGGATCAGTTCGTCGAGCTGCTGAACCGCATCGATGAAAAGGTTTTCTCCGAAAATCGCGTGGAAATGACGCTTAAAGTCGTGAAAACGATTATGAACTTTTTGAGCGAAGCCCGGGGAACGCAGATTACCTCGCTGCCGGTAAACGTTTTATGCGCGGCGTTAAGAGATCGTAATTTGACCGATCTGGCGGAGATAATAGAAGAAGCCCAGCGCGAAGTTCAAATGACCGAGTTGTCTTTTGAAGAAATCGAGGGCATTCTTTTTGGCAGATTGGAAGGCGCTCCCGAACAACCGGCTGAAAAAGTGGAATTCGATCAATTGGAAAGTCTTGATGAGCAGGAGATCGAGATTTCGGTTGACGATATCGATGTGGGCGAGGCGCCCGTCGAAGCGGAAAAGGCGGAGGAGATCGAGGAAATCGAAGAAGTCGAGCCGGAAGACATAGAGCTTGAAGAGGAACAAGAAGAAATTGAAGAGGAAGTTGAAGAGAAAGTAGAAGAGGAAGAAGAGGAGCTTGAAGAAATAGGGCTTGAAGAGAAACCCGGGGTTGAAACGGAAGAAGAGATCGAAATTGAAGAAGAAGTTGAGCCGGAAGAAGAGGTTGAAGCCGAAGAAGAGATAAGGGTCGTGCAGGAGCCCGAGGAAGAGGTAGCAGAAGAAATGGAAGAAGAGCCGGAAGAAGAAGCTGCGGAGGCTGTTGAAGAGGAAGCCGCGGAAGAACAAACCGAAGTTGCAGAGGAGACCGAAGAGGTGGAAGTAAAATCCAAAGTTGCGGAAGATTTGGCTGAACATTTGGCAAAACAAATATCCTCGGATCAACCGTTAGAAGATTTACATACTATGGTCAAAGGGAGACTGCGTCGCAAAATTATTAAAAAGCTGTTCAGAAAGGATGAACAAGCCTTCAATGAGTTTATCGATAGAATTAACGGAATTAGCACCTGGAAAGAGGCTTCACACTTTATTGACGATACTTTTTACGAATTGAACATTAATCCCTATTCAAAAGAAGCCATCACCTTTAGCGATATAGTTTATATGCGCTATTTTCCGAAAGATAAGTACATTGGCGCCAAATTAGAGGAAGACCGGTTCTAACAAAGGGTAAAACGTTTTTTGAAACTGCCGAATCAATACTGCCTTTTTAGGTTGAACGGGTAAACGCCTCTAAAAGGGAAATGAATGCAAGATATTTTAATCATCGGATTTGGCAAACTGGGAAGCAGTCTGGAGCGGTTTTTGGTCGGCAAAGGTTTCCGCAACATTAATGTGGTCGAGACCGATAAAGATTATTCTCCTTCCTGGAAGCCCTTTCTTCCCGAAGCCAATTTTCATCGTAATTTAAACGAATCTGTTTTAAAGATCAGCGATTTCGTCTTCATCTCCGTTCCGGACGATCAGATTTTGCCTGTCGCGCGGGCACTAAGTAAATACAACCTCGATAAAAAAAAGATTGTTCACACCTCGGGAGCTGTGGATGCTTCCGTTCTTGATCCTTTGAAAAACCGCGGAGCTCTCACGGGAAGCTGGCATCCCCTGCAGACGTTTAATCAAATGTTTTTATCGGAAAAGGTGTGGGATTCAATTGTCTGCAGCTTTCAAGGTGACGAAACCGTCCTTTCGGAATTGAAGCGGATCTTTTCGGATGTGAATCTGCAGATCATTAAAGTGAACGCGGAACAAAAAAAAGCGATTCATACCGCCGCGGTGGTCGCCGCAAATTATCAGGTTGCTCTGTATGGCTGGGCGCAGGAAATCATTGATCGGTCAGGATTAAAAAATATCGGGGTCTCGCAAATCCTCGGTCCGCTGGTACGGCAGGTGGTCGAAAATTTTTCGCGCAAGCCTCTGTCGGAAATTCTCACCGGTCCTCTTCAACGGGGCGATATCAGAACCATAGAGCAACATCTGAATTATTTAAAAAAGAACTCGGACGCGCAATCTGTCGAACTTTACAAATTATTGGCATTAAAAATTTTGGAGAACCCGGATTTCCCGGTTAATAATCGAAGCAAATTGGGACAATTCTTAAACGATTATGAAAATTGATTATCATATCCATACAAAACTTTGTAAGCATGCTTCCGGAGAAATGGAAGATTATGTCGAACGAGCCATTGAACTGAAATTTGACGAAATCGCTTTTACCGATCATATTCCTCTGCCGGACGGATTCGATATTACGCATCGGATGAGTCTGGAACAGTTGGATGGGTATGCAGAGGCGATTTTTAAACTGCAGAACCGCTATCCCGAAATAACCATTCTCCCCGGAATAGAGGCTGACTTTTACGAGGGATTCGAAGATTTTTTGTGCGATACCTTCCGGCGCTTCCCTTTTGAAATCATTATTCTTTCCGTTCATTTTCTTAAACATTGGACGGACAAAAACTGGGTGTTCAGTTACTGTTTTCCCGACAAATCGCTTTCCGAAATCTATTCCGAGTATTTAAGTGCTGTTGAAAAAGGAATCCGAACGGGACTCTTTAACGTGGTGGGTCATCTCGATCTGATAAAACAACCGGATGAACCTCTTTTAAAACATAACGAGCGGGAGCTTCGCGGAATATTGAGTCTTGTTAAAAAACAAAACATGGCGCTTGAAATAAACACTTCGGGTTTGCGTAAACAAATCGGAGAGACTTATCCCCATTCCTCAATCTTTCCCTTACTGGCTGAATATCAAATTCCGGTAACTTTGGGCTCGGACGCCCACGCTCCGCATCAGGTGGGCTATGCCTTCGATCGGGTTGAAAACGAATTGGCAAACACGGAAGGTTTGTCAAAGGTTCGCTTAAGAAACGGGAGAATGATTTTAGTCCCCTGGCATGAAGCATTGGAAAACAAACAGTCAGAGGCGTGAAAAATGGAGAGTATCTGGCGGCGGGTTAATCAAAATATTCCGGAGATTTTGAAAAGATATCGCAGGGTGGCGGTTGTGGGAATTTCAAACAAGTCCTATCGTCCCAGTTATGATATTGCCCGCTATCTGCTGAACAGGGGATTCACGATTTATCCGGTAAATCCCAATTACGAAGAAGTAATGGGACTCCGCTGTTACGATAATTTAAAGGAAATTGAGGGTACGGTGGAGATTGTGGATATTTTCCGTCGATCCGATCGGGTGCTGCCGGTGGTGGAAGAAGCGATAGAGATAGGGGCAAAGGTGATTTGGATGCAGATGGGCGTGATAAATGAGGAGGCGGCGGAAAGGGCGCTTTCCGCGGGTTTGGAAGTTGTTATGGATATGTGTATTAAAGTTGAATTGGCGGGAATGAGGTTGGAATAAATGAGAAAGTGGCTGGATTGGGTTCAGGTCGTTTACGACCTTATAAAGCCCCTTCAGGGGCTTGGTTTTCCACCGTGTGTATTTTAAGGATGGTCTTTCTATGAAATCATTAAAAATCGCATTTCTGATCTTAAGTGTTTACTCTGCTTTTTTATGGGCGCAGCAAAAACACAGCTTGTGGCAGATAACGGGCGGGCGTAATCAGGTTTACCTTTTAGGGTCTGTTCATTTGCTTGACAAAGATCAATACCCCTTGCCCGAAGTGTTTGACAAAGCGTTTGACCAAAGCGAAATTATCGTGTTTGAAGTGAATTTGGACAGCGCTGATCTGCCGGAAGTGCAAAGAAAATTTATCAATAAAGGACTGTTCACTAAAGACACAACTCTGCAAGATGTGCTGAGCGATTCTGTTTTTACCCTCGTAAAAAATTTTTGCTCTCAAACGGGAGTACCGCTTCAGGCTTTTCAAAAAATGAAGCCGTGGATGCTAAGCCTGAGTTTAATGCAGCTAAAATTAAAGCAGATGCAGTTTGATCCTAAATATGGGATCGATCAGTACTTTTATCGAAAAGCAAAAAAAGCTAAAAAGAAAATTCAAAGCTTGGAAACCATCGATTTCCAGATTGATCTGTTCGGGCAGTTTTCTTTGTTGGAACAAAATAAACTGATCCAGCAAACCATCGAAGAGCTTAATGATTTTGAAAAGAAAATGAATCTGTTGGTAAACGCCTGGAACACAGGAAACGCGTCTCTGTTGGATTCACTGATGAACGAATCGTTTTCGGATTATCCCAAACTTTATGATAAATTGCTGGTTCGGCGAAATTTGAATTGGCTCAAAAAAATCGAACGTTTTTTAAAACTAAAGAATAATTATCTGGTAATTGTCGGAGCAGGACATCTGGTCGGTGAACAGGGAATAATCAGAATGTTAAAAAGCAAGGGATATCGTGTAAAGCAGTTGTAAGAAGACTTTGAATCGAATCAGAATCAAATAATACATGTCGGAACTTCGGGCTGATTTTACAAAGACCGGGTGGGGGCGTTTTATCCCCGATTTCCGGTAATCGATATAACTGCCTTAGTCGATGAGCTGCTGAGACGTTTGAGTAAAAGTTAAATTTTTTAATAGTTTATTTTTAGAATAGATTGTCGGAAAAAATAAGGAAATCACATCATGAAAAACGGGTTTGTTTTTTTTCTGATATCAGTCGTATTTGTGAGCGGGTGTCAATCCATGAAAAAAGCTGGCGTAACAGTGGGTCTCGATCGGGTTAACGAGTTTAACTACCTGTTCAAAGGCAAGCGAATAGGAATTATCGCCAATCATACTTCTTACGATAGTAAAGGGAGATTCATTGTCGATATCTTCCGCAGCCTGCCCGAATCTCGGGTAACAGCCTTGTTTGGTCCCGAACACGGCTTTAAAGGAAATTATTCAGCCGGCAAAAAAATTGATGATTCCGCCGCTTTGGATTCCGTCCCTATTTACAGTCTTTACGGCAAAACGCGGAAACCCACTCCCGAAATGCTTTCCGATGTTGATGTGCTCGTGTTTGACATTCAGGATGTTGGCGCCCGTTTTTACACTTACATCTGGACCATGGCTCTGGCAATGGAAGCCGCTGCCGAACAGGGAATCCGATTTGTTGTCCTTGATCGCCCCAATCCGATCAACGGCGTCACGGTGGAAGGAACCGTTCTCGATACCGCCTTTGCCACGTTTGTGGGACTTTTCCCGATCCCTGTCCGCCACGGCATGACCGTGGGCGAACTGGCAAAACTTTTTAACGGCGAGGGTTGGCTGAAAAATGGCGTTAAGGTTGATTTAAAGGTCGTGCCCATGCAAGGCTGGAAACGTAAGATGTGGTTCGATCAGACAGGATTGAAGTTCATTCCCCCTTCTCCCAATATGCCGAATTTGTTAACCGCCACGGTCTATCCGGGGTTGTGTTTGTTGGAAGGCACCAATGTTTCCGTGGGTCGGGGCACTGAAAAACCCTTTCTGCAATTCGGCGCGCCGTGGATCGATTCCGACAGTTTAATCAGTACTGTCAATGCTTACAATTTAGAGGGTGTTAGTTTCCGTAAGGTCGAATTTACACCGCGTTCCATTCAGGGAAAGTCCGAAAACCCAAAATACAAAAACGAGAAGTGCCGGGGATTGGAAATCACGATCGAAGACAGGGATCGGTTTAAACCGTTTATTACCGGCGTCCGCATTGTTCAGGCAATTCATCGCCTTTTCCCCGAAAATTTTCAATGGCGTCCGGCTCATTTTGACCGCTTGTCCGGAAACGATGAAATTCGTAAGACCATCAGCGAGGGAAAAGACATCAAATCGCTGATAGCACAGTGGGAAAGAGATTTGCAAAAGTTTCAACCCATCCGCGAAAAATATCTTATTTACAAATGATGAATTCGTAAAAAGTCTGTTTACGCTTATTTATCTTATTGACTATTGGTGGTACTCTGCTTCTTACTAAAAAAGAAGTGGTCAGCGGTTGAGTCTGATTAAAAGTCGTCAAAAAAAGTTAAGATTATTCCGACTTTTTGTAAAATCAATCTCGTTTACCTAAACGCCTGAAATCATTCATGAATTCAAAATTGCAGTGCAAAACCGAATAAGCGTTGTGATCCTTTCACCGTTTCCGGTAAAGGGCAATCCATCTCGTCTAAAAACAAATTATCTCAAAATCAACGGAATTCTGTCGATATTCTCAATGCGGAATTAAAAAGAACAAGGAAAGATCATGTCTTACACAAAATTCGTTCATTCTTTTCTGGAAGACAGCGCGCAGCGATTTCCCGATAAACCCGCCTTTTTTGCGGACAATAAATGGCATACGTTCGGATTCATCGAAAATGAAGCCAACCGCCTTGCTCATCTGCTCAAACAAACCGGCGTTCAAAAAGGCGATCGGGTTGCCTTTTACATCGAAAATTCAATCGAATATGTAATTACCTACTATGCCATCCTGAAAATCGGCGCAATTACCGTTGCTTTGAACACCGAACTGACTTTTGAAAATGTGGATTATATTCTGCGGGATTGCGATGTAAAAAATCTTGTAATCGGTCAAAAATTTTACAAACGGCTTAAAAGTTTAATTCAAAAAGAATACCTCCGCCATCTCTTAATCTGGAATAATGGTAAGAAAATAAGCGAAGTAAAATCTTCCGCAATAATACGTCTGCCCGAGGCTATGGAAGGGCTGCCCCATTCTTCGGCGAACGTTCGGATTATCGATTTGGACGTCGCTTCGATTGTTTACACTTCCGGCAGCACCGGCAAACCGCGCGGCGCAACGCTGACCCATCTCAATATTGTCACCAATACCCGATCCATTGTTGATTATCTTCATCTGACCGAAAACGACCGCATTATGGTTATTTTGCCGTTCTATTACATCTACGGTAAATCGCTTTTAAATACTCACTTTTTTGTGGGAGGCTCGGTTGTGGTTGACAACCGCTTCTTGTTCCCCAATGTCGTTTTAAAAACAATGCAGGAACAAAAAGTCACGGGATTCTCCGGCGTTCCTTCCACCTTTACGATTCTGCTAAACCGGTCCAATATTCGTTCCGTAAAATTCGAAACCTTACGTTACGTAACGCAAGCCGGAGGAGCCATGGCGCCCGCCGTGCAAAAAGAAGTGGCAAAGGTGTTCGCGCCCGCCAAATTATACGTCATGTACGGCGCTACCGAGGCTTCCGCTCGTTTGTCTTATTTAGACCCCGCCGATCTGCCGAGAAAATGGGGCTCCATCGGAAAGGGAATTCCCAATGTTGATTTGTTCATTGCCGATTCGCACGGCAACCCTTTACCCCCTGGCGCAGAAGGCGAAATCGTTGCCCGCGGCGCAAATATCATGCTCGGTTACTGGAATCACCCAGAAGAAACGCGCAAAGTGTTAAAACACGGACTTTACCACACCGGCGATATTGGCGTAATGGACGAAGAAGGTTTCCTTTTTGTCGTGGGGCGCAGCAAAGACATGATTAAAATCGGCGGAAACCGCGCCAGCGCCAAAGAAATTGAAGACGCTATTTACGAACATCCGGGAATTGCCGATGTGGCTGTGATCGGCGTGGCGGACGAAACCCTGGGCGAAGCCCCCAAAGCCTTTGTGGTGCTGAAGGATCTTTCTTTAAAAGACAAGATTAAAGAAGAACTGGCGCTTTTCCTGAGAGA
>JAADIP010000246.1 GCA_013151275.1 Calditrichota bacterium
CGGTTGCGGCGGAATCATCCACGGCAACCGGATTGTCATTGATATTATTAACCGTGAAGGTTGCCGCGTCTTCGTCAAAAGCGCCTTCCGGGTCGGTAGCTCTGAAAGTAATCGTTTCGGAACCGAACCAATCGGCGTCGGGCGTGGAAATAGTCGCGATGTGATCGGCGGAAATGACCACGGTTAAATCTTTATTCCCGCTGTAAGTCCACGTGAGCTGATCATCGGTATTGTCCACATCTTCTGCGTAATCATCCAAAGCAATCGAAACAAAGCTGTTCCCCTCATCAATGGTCTGATCCGGAATATCGCTGACCACCGGCGCATCATTTACGGCATTCACGGTAAACGTAGCGGGATCGCTGTCGGAAAGTCCGCCGGGATCAGTAGCCGTAAAGGTGATGGTTTCACTGCCATACCAGTCCGCATCCGGAGCGGTAACGGTAGCTACATGATTTTCGTCAATGGTAACCGAAAGTTCCTTGTTTCCGCTGTATGTCCATTGCAGATCGGATTCCACATTATCAATATCGTTTACGTAATTATCCAGATTAATGGTCGCAAAGCTTTCGCCTTCATTGATCGTTTGATCGGGAATATCGCTGACAACCGGAGCGTCGTTTATGTTGTTAACCGTAAAGGTTGCGCTGTCGCTTCCCGAAAGCCCGCCCGGATCGGTCGCCGTAAACGTAATGGTTTCGCTGCCGTACCAGTTTGAATCGGGAGCGGAAATAGTGGCGATATGATTTTCGATGGTTACAATCAGTTGCAGGTTTCCGGAATAAGTCCAGGTGAGTTCGCTGTCATCATTATCTTCGTCATCCGCGTAATTATCAAGGTTAATTGTAGCAAACGATTCGCCCTCGTCAATGGTCTGATCGGGAATGCCGCTAACTACCGGAGCATCGTTTACCGCCGTGACGTTTAAGGTGTAGGTCTGCGTATCCGTGGCGTTGTTAAGATCGGCAACCCGAACCGTTACTGTATGCGCCCCGGCTTGTTCGTCGGTCTGCGGAGTTCCGCTGATCAGTCCGGTTTGCGAATCGATGCTCAAAAATCCGGGCGCTTCGAGAAGACTATAAGTGAGAGTCTCATCGGCATCGGGATCTTCTGCCACCACCTGATAAGAATAAAGCTGATCTTCGGTGGCTTCGGTAACGGGCGTTGAGGTGATTACCGGCGCCGTGTTTTGATATTCATACGGACCCATATCGACAACGGCGTTTCCGTCACGGTCGCCGTCAAAGGGTCGCGCTTCGCCGTCAAAATCAACAGCGGGAGCGTTCGTGTTTGTTCCGGCGTCAACAACCGGCGAATTGGCTTCAAAATGGAAATCGTCATTAGCGGGATCGCTAAACTGAGGATCGGCGTCGATGTTGCCTTCTCCGGAATACCCGCCTTCGATATTGGAATAGGTCGCGTTAATCACCCCGAAAACCTGATTGTCGGAGTTGGCAGAGTTTCCGCGGATAATGGTATTTTTTACATCCAGAAAACTGGAAGAGCTGTAAACAAAAACGCCGCCGCCCGAACCGTTCAAAGAACTGTTGCCGTAAATAAGGTCATTCATTACCGAAGCGCTTGTATTGGCGAATATTCCGATGCCCCCGCCGCCCTGACCGTCGGCATGATTGCGGATGATAATGTTGTTTTTTAATGAAGGAGAAGCCATTTCCAGCAAAGAAGAACCGCGCATGGCAACACCGCCCCCGTACTGACCCGCGGTATTGTTGCGAATCAAATTGTATTCCACCTTCGGGCTTCCTGCGATAAAAAGACCGCCGCCGCCTTCGTAGGCTTTGTTGTTCTGGATGGTATTGTGTTTAATTACCGTGTTTTGAGAAACGGATTCCGCGATAAAAATACCGCCGCCGTTTTCTTCAAAGGTTCCCGTACCCGCAACCATGATGTCCGCGTCGCCTTTTTCGATTCGGCAGTAAATCAATTTGTTCACCGTCGCCGAATCTGAAAACAGTTTAATACCGCTCCACTCGGTCGCGCTTCCCGCCGCATCATCCATGGTGAAAATGATTGAATCCTGGGAAGTTCCTTCTGCAATTAAAGAACCGTAAACCATGAACAGAACATCATCGTGGAATTTAACCGTGACGCCGGGTTCAATGGTTAAAGTGGCGCCTTTTTTGACTATTAAAGTATCGTTGGGCACATCAACTACCCAAACGCCGTCACCGCTGGAATTGTTTTTGGTCCAAACGGTATTACCGGTTATTTCCGAAGTTGTCCAGGTATCGGCAAAAACAGGTATTGTCAGAAAAACAATCAGAACCATGGCGGTGAGAATTCTGGCGGGATTCATAAAGCGACCTCCTATCGTTAACATGTTTCCCTGTGAAGGAATTATCAAACATATTTAAGATATTAATTTGGCGATTACAATCTATGATTCAGATCAAAACGGCATTATTTATTTTGAGAAAAAACAGGTTGCTTATTTTTCTGTTTAAGAGCTTGTTCAACATCCGTCACACAGCGAAATCCCAAAAAATCAAAAGTAACCTGCGGCGGGTACCAGGTACGAAAAGTGGTTCGCAAATACCGCCCGCTTCTGTTCCACGAACCGCCCCTGATGACCTTGTACTGTCCCGACGCCGGTCCTTTGGGATTTTCCGCTTCCGATTTTGCGTAATAATCTTTGGAATACCAATCCTCGCACCATTCCAGCACGTTTCCTTCCAAATCGTAAACGCCGAATAAATTCGGCGGAAAATAACCTACCGGCGACGTAAAAGGAAAACCGTCTTCATAATTATTTACCACAATACGACGTTGATCCTTACGCAACAACGCATAATCCGCAACATTCCCATGAGATTTCATATAGCTTCTTTCGAGTTTCAGAGGATATTCCAGAGACGAACCGCCGGCTCTCGCCGCGTATTCCCATTCCGCCTCGGTCGGCAACCGCTTACCGATCCATTTGGCGTAAGCCCGGGCGTCGTACCAGGTTACATTGACCACCGGATGATCGTCCTTGTTCCAGTACGGCTGCAAAGGCATCTTACGACCCGTGGCAATGGAAAACCGACGGTAATCGGCAACCGTTACTTCATATTTATCCATATAGAACGATTTGACGTAAACTTTGTGAACCGGGCGTTCATCCGCTCTCCGATTACTACCCATATTAAACCACCCGCCGGGGATTAAAACCATTCCGTTTATTTCTTTCGGTAATTTATTGGTTTCGGATGTTGTTTTGCCTTTTTCGGAACTTTTCAGAACCGTCTTTGAATTGCACGAAAACAAAAGTAGAATTATGAGCGTCATTATTGAATAACGCATGACTTTAAAAATCATAGATTTTCTCCGTAGATTGAATAAATAGATTAACATTATAAATCGAATCGAATTCGGAAAACTTAATGGTGGGAACGAAAAGTGAGAAAAAAAGCTCTTCTCAAAATGAGAAGAGCTTGCAGGCAGGAAAACGGTTTTTTAGCGGTTCAGAAGCCCATTCGCGGAGATTGACGAGGCGCTCTTTCCGAATGTCTTTTCATCATGCGGGCTTTCATTCTGCCTTTGGGTCCCGCTAAAATCATAGCGTCGAACTTCTTTTTTTGGACGTCGGTTAACAAAGAGCGAATTTTACGCTGATTTTTAGCGCGTTCCAGCGCCATCTTTATGCGCAGATCTCCGATTTTTTGCAACTGCTTTTGCAGCTCTTTTTCCGAAACCTTGTCGTCGATCAGCATTAAGCGGTATTCGCTCTGCAATTTTTGCAAATCGCCGCGCATGGCAACCATCTTTTTTTGCAGCTCTAAACGGAAATCGGCTATTTGATCGCGCTGCTCGTCGGTTAAATTCAGCGCCTTAAGCATCGGCGCTCCCGGCGGCGGCATTTGCGGACCCGGCTGAGGCTGCGCCGTTAAAACACCCACCGTCAAAAGGGTGATGACTACCAGACTTAAAATACGTTTGTACAACATGGCTGACTCTCCTTTAATTGAATTTGTTTGATTACTTATTCAATCTTGTCAGGTACAAATAGCATGCCAGGCGTTAAAAAGGCTTTGCTTCGGGTATTTAAGCGGAATCAGGGCTGGAAGGTCGTAAAAATCGTCGAGCAAAATCGGCAGAATTGCCGAAGTCGTGATACGTGACGCGTGATGAGAAACATAGTAATAAAGTGACAAAGTAACGCATAATGAGTAAGACAAATGAAAAAAGAGAAAGCAGAAAGCAGAAAGCCGTAGTAGGTTGAAAATAGTAAAATGTTTATTGCTAAAAGGGAAAACTTTTAATTTGATTGAATCATTTAAACTTTTAAGCGATGGCGTAGATAACTCATTACGCGTCACGCATTACGATTACCGAAAAAGCCGCTTAACCCCTACACCCTTAACTCTTAACCCTTAACCCTTAACAAATTCTGCCTAAAAAACAAGAATTTCGGTGTTAATATATTAATTTATGAAAGTCGCTATTTTTGCGCTTTTTCGTAATGCTTTTTTTCTAACCCTTTTGATTGAGAAATTTAACCGCTTCTTTCACCGTTTCTTTAATCTGAAATACCCGATGCATTTGGGAAATAAACATTACGCTGCGCGTTTTGGGTGAAAGATCGGCTAAAAAAAACGATCCTTCATTGGATCGTACGATATTGTAACATTTGATCAGGGCGCCCATGCCAACGCTGTTAATCCATCGAACGTGTTTCAAATCGATCACAATACGTTTAAAGCCTTCTTCAAGTAAAGATTTTAATTCGTTTAAAAGTTCGTCGGTATCGGGAGGACCCATCAGTTTGCCGTAAAGTTTTAACACGGCTACTTTCATGTAAAAGGATTCTTTTATTTTCATAATAAATACCTGTGCTTACGAATTTTAATATGTTGATATTTTACTCAGAATTCAATAAATCACAATGACGCAGGTCACGGGAGTTTCGCCAACATAATTAACAGCTTTTCGTGAATTTTGTCGATCTTTTTAATTTTCCCGTTGAAATTATTGGCGATAAATGAAAATACGATCAAATCGCCCGAGCGATCCTTCAGATAACCCGAGTGGCTGCGCACGCCCTCGATGAATCCGGATTTAATCCTGCCGTTAAAAGCAAGAGGAGTGCCCTTCCCCCAGCTGCTGAAATGCCCTGTATCGTCCGGATCTCCCGCTACGGCTAACGAGGCGTAAAAAGACGGAAAGCAGCTCTGTTTGCTCATCTTGCTTAAAAACTCAGCCATTAAGCGCGCGGTAATAGTATTGGTTCGCGCCAATCCGCTGCCGTCCGAGAGATAAAGTCCGTCTGTTGAAACGCCCAGATTGGTCAAAGTTTTTCGGATTACCTTTAAACCTTCCGTCGTTTTTCCGCTGCCGCCGTTTTCAACGGAAAGCATTTTAGTCAGTAATTCGCAGTACAAATTGATGCTTCGTTTGTTGATCTGAAAAACAATATCCTTCAACGGCGGAGATACCTGTTCAATTAACAATTGCATCGTCGAGTAATCGGGGCGCTTTTTCAATCTTTCGGCAGGAAGCGATACGTTAATCCCGTGTCGGTTCAAATACCGGGTTAAATATTGCGCGGTAAACAAAGCCGGATCCGGAATGGCGCCTTTGATCGTAAACGTATCGACTCCGGCGGGAACAGTTCCGTAAACCTCGGCATTCCACTGTCCGGGCGCGCAGTAAATGTAGCCGTTATCGCCGCTGCCCGCCGCCGCTGTTAGCATATAATTATTAAAGGTCAAATTGGGAATCAAAGGTCGGGTTCCTGCAATTTGCGCCGGCTTTCCGACGGTTCTTGACGGAATAAAATCAAGATAATAAAGATTATCGTGAACGGAAAGCGCTGGAGAAGAAGCGCCGTAATAATTACCGATATCAACCCAAAACCAGTTATCGGGGATAGGACGACCCGAAAAAAGCAAATCGTCCGCGAATATCCTTCCCTTTACGCCTTTAATGCCCGCGTGTTTTATGGCGGAAAACCACACCTCCGTCAGACTGTCCAAAGGCAGGCTGCCTTTAACAATATCGGAGCCGAGGGTGGGATCGCCGCCGCCGACAATATAAAGATTGCCGCGCAGGGTTCCGTCCGATGTCAAATTTCCGCTGTAATAGATTTTGGTCTTAAAACGGAATTCCTCTCCGAGGTTCACAAGCGCCGCGCCGGTTGTAATCAATTTAAGACCCGAAGCCGGAGCAAGAGCAAATTGTGAATTCACATCGATTATCGTTCTTTCGGTGTTGGGATAAAAAGCGTAAAGGCTCCATTGAGCATTTTTTAGCAGTTCGCTTTTTTGCTGTTCGTTTATCAGACTTATGATTTTACCGATTTGCGTTTGTCCCTGCAATAAGGTTCCCATTAACAGAACAAACGATAAAATTAGAATAAAACGCGCCATCGGCAGGCTCCTGTGTTTTTTGGGAAGGAATATAAATACGGAGGGAATAAAAAACAAAAACGCCATTTATTTGAGCAGGACCATGGATTGAATTACAAAATCCCGGTTAACCTGCAGCCTGGCAAAGTAAATACCGGCGGGAAGTCCGGAAGCCCGCCAGATAAACCGATAAGTACCGGGATTCTGATAACCCTGCGTCAGCGTATCAACTATTTGTCCTAAGATGTTAAAAATTTCCAGACGCACCGTTCCGCCTTTGATTATTTTGTATTCGAGGGTGGCGCTGGGATTAAAGGGATTCGGATACGAATGCAAAAATCTGAAAGATTTAGGAATATACTCGGGCGGCGATAGTACCGAAGTCGAAGGTTCAAATTCATGAGCGCCGAGATCAACGCGTCCGCCCGGGAAATCGCTGCCCGCTTCGGGATTGCCCTTATCGATAGCCGGGCTGTTTTCCTTTAAACGATAGTCGTAACCCTGTTCATCCACAAAAGAGGGATTTTCTCCGGTAACGTCATGGGGTCCTTCGATAATCTCCGCGCATTGAAACCAGCCGTTGTAATCAATAAACAGCGGGCTGTTAAAATCCGACACCGATCCTTTAAATTTATTGGCGTCATAAAAAAGATTGTTTTCCATTCGAATATCGCTGGCGCCTCTGCTGGCAATCCAGAACAAAGGTCCGGGAATGTGAGCCAAGGTGTTGTTGATAAAACGAACCACATTCACTCCGTCGAACTGAATGCCGTAACCGTATTTTGAACTGTCTCCGCCGTCAACATGCAAATCGTGAATCACATTGCGTTCAATGCGTATTGTGTCAACATCTCCGCCGGAAACACGAATTCCTCCGTTGCTTTCAAAAATGTCGTTACCGAAAACCACGATATTGTCCGAATCTTTATTGATTTTAAGAGCCACGCCGTCGCTGTCTTCCGAATCGTGAAATCCGTGCATTTTATTGTTGCGAATGGTTAAATTGCGCGCCGCCTTAACATCGATTGCGTTTTCGCTGTTTGAACCGAGCGTGGTGTAAAGATCATTTCCTTCGATTATGGTTCCGTAATTCTGATCGTCTTTATACAATTGAATGCAGTCGCCTTTATTATCGTAAATTTCATTATTGCGGATAATATTATCGACTCCTCCGTTCAGAATAATCCCGTGGGCGTCGTATTGATCGTTCCTGACAAAATTATGAATTTTATTACCTTCGATTAAGGTGTTGCTTGCTCTGTTAATATCAAAACCGTCTTTTTGTCCGTTTGTAACTTCGCAATTTCGAAACGTGATATTATCGCCCTTTAAAGAAATGACATCATAAGCTTTTCCGTCCATGTCAAAAATCAAATTTTCGAAAATCCAGTAATTGACGTAAATGCCGAACGTGCTTTGCAGAATGATCCGCACGCGTTCGGAGGGATAGGCGGAAACCACAATCGGATTATCGGAAGTGCCGGAAGAAGAGGATTTGCCGAGGTAGAGCTTCTCGTCATAAATGCGGGCGGGTTCCGAGTCGGACCCGCGAATGTAAAGAGTATCTCCTGCGGTTAAGCCGGACATTGCCTCCGAAACGGAAATAAACGGTTTTTCAAAACTTCCGTCCCCGCTCGACGCTTTGCTGTTATCCACATAATAGATTGTACCCGCAAAAGAAATTTGTGATAACGCTAACAGTATGATAAAATATTTTAGCATAATTTGCTCCGAAATGTAAAATAATTTTACATATATTGTAAAAGATTGAACACAACATGGCGTTAAACCATGTGTATCGCATTGTTTAATAAGTTACGTAATAATAAACGCAAAAATTGTGCCTTTCAACAAAATTAAGGTTTAAACTTGACTATACTTTGATTCCTGTTTATAATAAAATGATTAATAACTCAATTTTTCTCGGGGGGAAGTTATCAATGCTGAAAGTATGGAAAAAAATTTCCTTTATCTTGCCTGTTATATTTTTAATTTCATTAGTGTTAACTCCTGATATTCAAGCCCAGCAGTTAAAATGGTACAAACATTATTTCAGGGGTTTAAAGGCAATGGAGCGCGGAGACTGGAAGACAGCCGCCGTTCATTTTCAGGCTTCTTTAAAAGTTAAAGATAAAGACAGCAAAAAAACACGCGCTTACGGGACGGTGTTTATTAAATACTATCCGCACCGCGAATTGGGCATTTGCCTTTATAACCTCGGAAAACCGGAACTGGCGCGACGACAATTATTGATTTCCCTGCGGCAATCGCCCACTCCGAGAGCAAGGGAATATTTAGCCCGTATTTCATCCGGCAGGACGCAGGCTCCCTCATATTCTCGGGAAGAATCTCCTTTAAAGACTCCCGAAAAGACTTCATCTCCCAAAAAGCCCGAAACAGAAGGCGACATCGGAGAACGGCTTAGTATTGCGGTTTTGCCGTTTTCAAGCCAGGGAATCGGAAGCGAGCTGGGCGGCGTCGATCTGTTGGACAAGTTGATCACGGGATTCGTAAACAGCAAACGGTTTAAAGTGATAGAGCGCGCCCAGTTGGAAAAAATACTGGAAGAGCAAAAGTTGGGACTAAGCGGAATAGTCGATCCGGCTACCGCCGCCGAAATAGGTAAGGGAATAGGCGTTGACGCCGTGGTTTTGGGCAGCGTAACCCGCGCGGGAAATTCCTTAAGTATTGACGCCCGATTAATCGATACGGAAAACGCGACGATTATCTCGGCTCAGGATGCCTACAGCAATCAAATTTCGCTTTATCAGATTTCCGAAATGATTAATAAATTGGCGGAAAAATTTACAAATGATCTTCCCCTGATTAAGGGTTTGGTTATCAATACCAACGGCGATAATATTACCATCGATCTGGGAAGCGAAAAAAAGATTAAAAAGGGAATGAAATGCATTGTCTATCGTGAAGGCGATCCCATTGTTCATCCGGTTTCCGGTAAGGTTATCGGTAAAATGATCAAACAGGTCTGCGAAGCGCGAATTGTCGATGTGTTTCCCAATTACTCCATCGGCACAATCACTAAGCAAATATCAGGACTACCTCAGAAATTGGACAAGGTTATCACAAAGTAAATTCCGGCTATTTAATCAAAAATAATTCATTTAAATTTTAGGAGGAGTTATGAAACATTTATTGGTGTTGACCCTTATTTTAACCTTAGGCTTATCGACATTAAGTTATGCTCAGTTCGAACAACTTTCAAGGCAGCCGCAGATCGAAGTATTCGGCGGAATTGCCATTCCCCTTTCTCCCGAAGATTTTTCCGACTATTACAAATTGGGTTACAGCATTAACGGTCAATATGTTATTTTCCCTTCGCCCAGATTAGGCGTAAGCTTTACCGTAGCTTTCGAGCCGTTTACCTTTGACGGAGATAAATTTATGGAAGATATTCAGGCGGAAGATCCTTTGACGGATTATTCCGGATTCGGAGTGGACGGCACGGCAAGAATTCTTGAATTAGGAATCGGCGTAAGACCCTATTTAACCTCTCCCGAAGCAACAACCCAGTTTTTCCTGTTTGGCATGGGCACCTACAATGTTCTTAAAACAGAAGCCAGTTTAACCTACAACGACAAAGAATTTTTTTCCATAGAAGATAAGGAAAATAAATTCGGTATAGCCGGAGGCGCCGGATTCGAAATGCCCATGACCGAAAGCTTGAATTTGATTATTCAGGGTGTGTTCAGACTCATTTTTACCGAGGATGAAAGCACTTCGTTTCTGGGCGTTACCGCGGGAGCCGTATTTTAATTTCAAAATTTACCGATCGATCTTAAATTTTAAACAACAATAAACGTTTCCGGGTATAACAGCTTTCCCGGAAACTTTTTTCCTTTAAACGTAGATTTTAATGGTCAGGAAATGCTCCATGGATCAGAAGCGAATTTCAAAAATCATTATGTTTTTCTTATTCTGGACGCTTTTAACCCCGCTCTTTGCTCAAAAGGGTAAACCGTCCTGGATTAATCAACGTCCCGTCGATCCTGGATATTACATTGGCATCGGCTTTGCATCCAAACAGAACAATCAGAAGGATTACCACAAAATCGCCACGGATAATGCATTGAGTGATATGGCTTCTCAAATCCGGATCCAAATTACCAGCGATGTCGTCCAAATGGTGGTGGAAAAGGCGGGAATGGTCGAAGAAGATTTTAAATCGTATGTGCGCTCAAGTACCCGCGCCGAATTGGAAGGATACGAACTGGTCGATAATTGGGAAAATGATCGGGAATACTGGGTTTACTACCGGCTTTCCAAAAAGAAGTACGAACGGCTGAAAAACGAAAAACTAAACAAAGCCAAATCGCTTTCTCTGGACATGTTCAAACGGGCAAGAGAGCAGGATCGGAACGGTAATGTTGATAAAGCGTTGCTGTTTTACTTTCAGGCGATTCCGCCCATCGAAAAATATGTCAACGAACCATTGGATGTTGAAGTTGACGGACAGCAATTGTATTTGTTCAATGAAATTTATTCTTCGCTGCAAAGGCATTTAAGTGCTCTTAAGCTAAAAGCCCAAACGCCCGAACTCACCGGCAAGTTAGGAAAACCTCTCACTTCTCCGCTTAAAGTCCTTGCGACCTCCGGAAAAGCCGGAGCCGAACGTCCCGTTAAAAATCTTCCCGTCAGGTTTGAGTTTGTGCGCGGTTCGGGCGAGTTGATTAAAAACGCCTTCACGGATGCCCGGGGAATTGCCAAAACACGGGTTCTGAAGATTACCTCCACAGAAAATTTACAGATTGTTAAAGCGACGGTTAATCTTTCCAAATTGATCAATCAGGAAAATCCTTCGATTATTCTAAAAGGAATTATCAACAGCCTGGTTGTTCCTTCGACGCGCTTTATGATTAAAGTAAGCGGCTTAACGGCTTATATCGAAACCACAGAGATCAATTTGGGGAAAAAGGTTGAGATCAAGCAACTGGAGCCCGCCTTAAAAAATATTTTAGGCTCGCAGGGATTCACCTTCAGCGATTCTCCGTCTAACGTGGATTTTATGATTAAGGTTAAGGCTACCGCGCGCAAGGGCGCCGAAGTTTACGGATTGTTTTCATCGTTTGTGAATTTGACCTTTTCCGTAACAGACATGCACAGCGGTCAGGAAATTTACAAAAACGTTCTGGAAGACGTTAAGGGAATCGATCTGAATTATGAAAAGGCGGGATTCAAAGCGCTTAGCAACGCGGCAAAAACCATCAACCAAAAACTGATTCCGGATTTTCTGCAAAAAATTCAATAAAATAATTGAACGGCGCAAGAAGTAACCGTTTTCAATTTGTTTATGTGTCCACCGTAAAAAGGACTGTAATTTTCATTTAGAAGAAGAAGTCATTTGTTTTTATCGGAGTCTCGGCGTTCGAAATGACAGAATACGATTTTAAGAGCAGACTCATTTATGTTTTATCAAAAAAATTGCGGCTGCCCCGGCGTGGAGACAGCCGCAATTTTATTTCTAAGTATCCCGCGTAGCGTGCTCTAATCTGCGCAGGAATATACGAACCATCAAGGCTGAAATTAAGAGTAAAACAGTCAGAATGGCGAAAAACTGAGTATGGGTCAGCGTATTGTAAAAACCGCCGATAAATCCCGATAAATAATTTCCGATCGCCGTGGCGCCAAACCAGCCGCCCATCATCAAACCGCGCATTCTTTGCGGTGCGACTTTAGAAACAAATGAAAGCCCCATCGGACTCAGACAAAGCTCGCCGATGGTGATTACAAAATACGTCGAAATCAGCCACCAGGGAGACATATTATTGGCATCCGCGTCCCCGCCCATTTTCGATGCCACAACCATAATAACCATAGCCGCGGCGGAAATAAACATTCCCATGCCTATTTTAGCCGGAGTGGAAGGCTCCATGCCTCTCTTATTAAGCCAATTCCAGAAGGTAACGATCAGCGGAGTGAGAATTAAAATGAATAGCGGATTAAAGGTGGCAAAAGTTTCGGGTTTTAACCATTCCGAATGCACAACGGAACGCTTGGCGAAAAGCGTCAAAGCAAAACCGTTTTGATGGAATGCCATCCAAAAGAAGATCACAATGGCAAAGATGGTTAATAAAGCGAAAATACGTTCTTTTTCAATAGAAGGATCCACGCGTTTTTCACGAACGCTTTCATCGGCTTTTCCCGCCGCCGAGGCGTGATCGGCGTGCATGTATTTGTTTCTCCATACTTCAAATACGATTAACGAAAGAAGCATACCGATCGCCGAAGCCGCAAAAGCGCTTTGATAATTTCCGAAAACTTTATGAAGAACAGTGGCTGCAAGAGGGGCGATAAAAGCGCCGAGATTTATACCCATGTAAAAAATATTATATCCCGCATCTTTTTGTGGGCTGCCGGGCTCGTACAGGTTGCCTACCAATACGGAAATATTTGCTTTAAACAGACCGTTACCGATCACAATCACAGCCAGAGCAATAAAAAATAACCAAACACGCCCCAGGTTAGATAGCGCTAACAATGTATAACCCAGACCCATAACAACTGCACCGATTTTAATAGTATTACGATAGCCCAGATAGCGGTCGGCAATCCACCCGCCGGCAATAGGGGTGAAATAAACGAAAGCTAAGTAAATTCCGTAAACCTGACCTTTGTAAGCATCGCTCCAATGGAACACCTCATCCATATAAAGCGTGAAAACGGCAAGCATGGTATAAAAACCAAAACGCTCCCACATTTCGGTGAAGAAGAGGGTCATCAATCCCTTGGGATGATTTTTAAACATAGACGCTCCTTTAGTTTAATGACTTTTAACTATAAAGTGGAAATATAGGCAAAAAGAAGTTCGGGTTCAAAAGAAAGGTAGGGTTTAAAACAAATTTTAACGATCTAAACCGACCTTCCGGAAAAACTTGACCGCAGAACATCAATTTGACGCCGAGATTTGACAATCCTAATCAGAAAAGCGGCAATAAAAGCCGAAGACGGCAAAGCCTATATTATCAAAACAGATCAAGGCGTAACGGCAGAATAAACGATCATTAATGATTTCTCGATATTAATTCATTATTACAAAGTAAAGACGTTTTTTGTCATCTTATGATTAAATGAGTATCTTGTTTTAACATGCGCCGAAGGTTTCTAAAAAAATAGCGAATTAACCCGACCGGAATATCTTTGACATGAATACGAAGTCCTAATTTTTATGTCAAAACACAGTAAAAAAGGATAAAGACAATGAAAGAACTATTTAAAAAAACGCAGCAGCTCTTAAACAAATATTCCGACGGCAGAACGGTGCTTGTATTCTTCATAATAACGCAAATAGTTTATTTTATCATGTTGTTTTACACCATCCCGTCGGTAACGAAATATATTGAGGGGATGAAACTATTAGACATGCAGCCCGCCGGTTACAGCGCCGACTATGTAAAAATTTTATTTGAAACCTTGGGAAATGAAGGACGGAAAGCCTACCTGTTCAAACAAATCCCCATGGATATGATATATCCTTTATTATTTGCAGTGACGTATTCGTTGTTATTGACCTATCTGTTCAAAAGAATTTTTACTCCCGAAAGTAAGCTGCGTTATTTAAATTTAATTCCGGTTTTCGGAGGTTTATTCGATTACCTGGAAAACACGGGAATAATTATCATGCTTTCCGTTTATCCGCAATTTTCTGCTTCTCTGGCTAAATTGACCGCCTTTTTTTCCGTAACAAAAAGTATTTTCACCAGCCTGTTTTTTTTAATATTGATAGCAGGTACTGTTAAACTCATTTTCAAAACGATTGCAAAACGACAAAAAGCAAAGTATCTTTAAAACGTCACCGGCAGGTGAATAATCGTTAGTTCCTAATAATAAAGGAGCTTCTAATGATTAGTTCACGCACTTTGGGAATATTTTCGATTTTAAGCGCAATCGCTTACCTCATAGTGGGCATAACCCACTTTCTCATGCCGCCCGAACAGATTCATTTTGCCCAGGGCATAACCGCCGATTTCTTTTTATCTCTATCCAAAAACGCAGCCGCCTTTCATTTTCATTACTGGGCTTTCGTAATTGCTTCTCTGTTGGCAATGGGAGTCTTTCTCGGCGCCGGTATCGGTGAATCCCCTTCCTATTTATTTAAAATCACCCGAATGTGGGCTCTGCTTGGTTTTGCCATAACCGTATTAGACTTTTCAAGAATGCATTCGAACGCAATCCGCCTCGCCTCGGAGTTTCTTGCCTATTCGGGCACGGTAAAAGCCTCCGTTCTGGCGCACGGTCTCGATCGCCTCGATCCTTACGGAATCGCTTTCAGCTTAATCGGTATTCATATATTTTATCTGAATTTTTCGGGCGGTCGTTCGCGCCGCCTCCCCGAATGGATGGCTTTCATCGGAATGTCGGGCGGCGTCCTTTTGCAGTTTGTATTTATTGGTTCCCTCACGCATATCGGATTAATGATCGATCTTGCGGCGGGACTCGGCGGCGTTATTATTTTTCCGCTTTGGTTAATTGCCTATGGTTTATGGCATCTTAAAACAAAACGGGAAGACAATAGAATCAGCGGCATTTAAGCGGCAAAAATATAAAGTTTCCTGCTCGGGAGGGCGCTTTATGGATGAATTAAAAAAATTACGTTTTACCGGTCTGGCGGGCGTTTTAGCGGCGCTGCTGATGTTTGCAGGAGATATGTTTTTATACGGCGGTTTTTACGGCGGCGCGGAATACTACAAAGTCTCCAGAGAAATCATGAGCGAAATTCCCCTTTTACGTTTAATGATCGGCGGAGCCATTGGTCCGATCGCGGCGATTCTTTACGTAATCGGTTTTTGGCAAATATTTTTAGCTCTTAAAACGGGAAGCAAAACTCTGGCAAAAATCACCTTTTTCGCCTTTACCTCTATGATGATTGTTGGCGGAGCGTTTCATTCCGATTTTGTGAATACCGGTTTAATATTGAGAGCGAAAAATTCCATCAACGCCGTCGATATGGAAGTAATGGAAACCTTAATAGCGCAATCCAAAACCTATATCAACTTTCTCTATCAAATAGTTTTTGTTTTTGGTTTGATCGGAACCATAACTTTTTTATATGCCGTTCTTTTCAAAAAAACCCGTTATCCCAAATGGATCGTTTTTTTTACGCCGACACTGTTAACGCTCACGGCTCCGGCAGCCCGGCTTCTTCCCTCGCCGGTGGGAGGCATAGTTTACGGCGGTTACACGAACCTTAGCTTTTTCTTGTTTTTTTGCGTTTCAATGTTTATTCTATGGA
>JAADIP010000121.1 GCA_013151275.1 Calditrichota bacterium
CGTTAATTCCTTTAAAAGGTTTTTCGTGCAAAAGAAGAGAAAGTCCGTGCCGGTTAGCCACTTTTTTCAGAACTTCCATGATCAATTGATTGCGGTCCGCGCCAACATTCAATTCGGCGAAGATCGGGGCAATTTCGTATTGATGCGGCGCCACTTCGTTGTGACGGGTTTTCGCGGGCACGCCAAGCCGGTACAATTCGTGCTCGGCATCCTGCATAAAAGCCAGAACGCGTTCTTTGATGGAACCGAAATAGTGATCTTCCAACTGCTGACCCTTAGGGGGCTCCGCGCCGATCAGGGTTCTCCCGGAGATGCGTAAATCGGGACGTAAATTGAAAAAGCGTTTGTCGATTAAAAAGTATTCCTGTTCCGTGCCCACGGTGGGAACAACCCGGTTGGCGGTTTTATTGCCGAACAAACGCAGGGCGCGTAACGCTGCGCGGTTGATAGCCTCCATGGAGCGCAGCAAGGGAGTTTTTTTGTCCAAAGCCTCTCCGGTATAACTGATAAACACCGAAGGAACGCAGAGAATTCCGCCGCCGTTTGGACCGTCGATAATAAAGGCGGGACTGGAAGGATCCCACATGGTGTAACCGCGGGCTTCAAAAGTGGTGCGCATTCCGCCGCTGGGGAACGAAGAAGCGTCGGGTTCGCCCTGCACAAGTTGATCCCCTTTAAAACGTTCGATCACCTGCCCGTCGCTTTCCAGTTCGTAAAAAGAATCGTGTTTTTCGGCGGTAAGTCCGGTTTGCGGTTGGAACCAGTGCGTAAAGTGCGTAACGCCCTTGCTGATCGCCCATTCCTTCATGGCGTGCGCGACCGCATTGGCTATGCTCAAATCCAGTTTTTCGCCGGTCTGGATCGTTTTTATTAATTTTTTGTAAACATCTTTTGGCAACTTTTCGCGCATTACGCGGTCGTTAAAGGTGTTCTCTCCGAATTCCACGCGCTGTAATTTTTCCGGCGGACTCATTGCCTCCCCGGCTAAATCCATTAAGATTTGGTGACGAATCGATTTTGAGCTCATGAAAATACTCCCGTTTATTTTGTTAGACATTCTCCGAATTAATAATAATATTTGTAAAGCAGATACTGTGCCATTAATTTATGTTATCGGCTCATGGATTACCTTGCGGAGGGTAAGTTGCTTTGAAAACAAACGGTTACGATTGTTGCATCGTCAAAATTTTCTCTTATTAAAAAACGAAAAAAAGCTACAAAAATGTAATAAGGGAAATTAATTCATACAAAAATGTACTTGATGGTAATGCGATTTTTCGGTTTAATGTTCCTGATTGAACGGAAAGTGGTGTTTTTTTAAGTAAAATGCTCGGAAAAAGAGCGATCTCTTTCTGGCATTGTTTTTGATTGAACTTACTACTTATGCGGGAAAATCGCCTGCGGAAAAAAGGAAGTTCCGCACCCGAACGGCAGCGTTAACCGTGGTTTGGAGGATTTGCGTTGACCCGGCGCTGCGCTTTTAATAATTCCGGATTTGGAAAAAGAAATACAATTTTGTAGATTTCTAATAATAATGTTACAAAATTGTCGGAAATAAATCGAGGTCTGTCAATGGCGGAGAATAAATTAAAAAAACAACACGATTCTTTGGTGCGTAAGCTCTCCATCCTTCAGGAAATCAATCAAGCCGTGAGCCGTTCGCTGAATATTAAAGAATCGATGGATGCCACGTTGAATATTCTTTTTAAATCATTTAACATCAAATCGGGCGCGGTGTTGTTGACTGAGGATAATGAAAACACATTGCACATAGCTGCCTGCGTCGGATTCGCGCCGGAAGCGATGAATATCCGCTTCAGGTTCGGAGAAGGGTTGACCGGAAAAGTGGCGGAAACCATGAATCCTATTGTGGTTCCAAGGGTGAGTAAAGAACCGCTGTTTTTAAATCGTTTAAAGGGATGGAATCCCAAAAAAGACCGGGAGTTGACTTACATCGGCGTGCCGATCATAAGCGATTATCAGTTACTCGGCGTTTTAAACATCACTTTTCTTTACAACCCAAATCGTAATCTGAGCAATACGCTTAAATTTTTTACTTTGGTGGCTTCGGCTTTGGTTCAACCCATTCGTTTGAGTCGTTTGCTTGATTTGGAGCGTCAAAATCTTTTAAGCGAAAAAGCCCGTTTGAACGCCCAGTTAAAACATGAATTCAGCCTGAATAACATAATCGGAAACAGCCACGCCATGCAGGAAGTGTTTGAACGGGTTTCTCAGGTTGCTCAGGCGGATACCACGGTTCTCATTCGCGGGGAAAGCGGCACCGGCAAAGAGTTGATTGCTCAGGCTATTCACTACAATTCGCAGCGATCACACAAACCCTTCATTCGTGTTAATTGCGCCGCCATTCCCGAAACTCTGATCGAATCGGAATTTTTCGGCTACGAAAAGGGCGCTTTTACCGGAGCGGTTTCGAGAAGAAAAGGACGCTTCGAATTAGCCGATACGGGCACCATCTTTCTGGATGAGATAGGCGAGCTGAGTCCCATGACGCAGGTTAAACTTTTGCGTGTGTTGCAGGAACAGGAGTTTGAGCGGGTCGGCGGAACCGAAACAATTAAAGTGGACGTCCGGGTAATCGCCGCCACCAACGCGGATATTGAAAAGTTGCTGGAACAGGGAAGATTCAGAGAAGACCTTTACTATCGGTTGAACGTGTTCAGTATTTATTTACCGCCTTTGCGGGAACGGCGCACCGATATTCTTTTATTAGCAGATCATTTTTTGCTGAAATACAGTCGCAAACACGGCAAGGCGATTCGTCGTATTTCTACGCCAGCCATCGATATGCTGATGCGTTACCACTGGCCCGGAAATGTACGAGAGTTGGAAAACTGCATCGAACGGGCTGTTTTGGTTTGCGAAGATCAGGTGATCCACAGCTACCATTTACCGCCTACGTTGCAAACGGCGGAAAGCAGCAACACTGTTCCCCGGATTTCTTTGCAGCAGGCTGTGGTGGCTTATGAAAAAGAATTGATTCAGGACGCCCTCAAGTCTGCCCGGGGCGTTGTAGCCCGGGCGGCGCGACTTCTGGACACGACCGAGCGTATCATTAATTATAAAATCCAAAAATACGGCATCGATATAAAACGTTTTAAAAATTAAAAGAAAAGTAACCGGAATATGACGTAAAATTTTTCTGCGATGTTTGCTAATCTCTTATCAAATCGATATTTTTCCGATGACGGGAACAGATGAATTTTGAGGAAAAGATGAGTTTTGATTCGCTGGAACGATTGCAAAATTTACTTAAAAATTTATTCCGATTTGAAAACGAGGATCTTGATTTCGGCGTCTATCGTATTCTGAACTTCAAACGCAGGAAGATCGAGCGCTTTATCAATGAAATTCTGCCTTCCGAACTCCGCAAAGAGCTTGGTTACCGGAATTCCGCTCAAAACAGCCAAATCTTTCCCAAAGACTTCGAAGAACAAATCTGCAATCGTTTAATCAGGTTTTTCTCCCGTTATTACCAAAACGGCGATTTTATCAGCAAACGTAAATCCGATGATGAAGTGTCCCCGATTCCTTACAAAGGAGAAGAGGTCTTTTTTTACTGGGCAAATAAAGATCAATATTACATTAAGACCACGGAGTACTTTAATAAGTACACGTTTCATGTTAAAGATGTGTCCGTGAATTTCAGAATTTTGCACGCTCAGGAGGAAAAGGGCAATGTAAAATCCGAACAGAAAAAGTTTTTTATTTATGATACGGACAATATTTTTGATCTTGATGATGAGCAGAAACGGCTGACGATCTATTTCCATTACCGCTCTTTAACCGAACAGGAAAAGCAGAAGTACAAAAAGGGAATCAGAGTCTCTCAACAAAAAATTAATAATGAATTAATCGAGAATCTGGACCGTGAAATTCCCAAAAACAGCCGGCTCCGCGTTATTTTTGAACAAGACGGGGAAAAGACCTTCATTGAAAAACATCTGAATAAATACACCAAACGAAACGCCAACGACTATTTTATTCACAAAAATTTAAAAGAATTTCTGCGGCGGGAACTAAATTTTTTCATCAAAAACGAATTTTTAAATATCGAATCCTTGGAGAACCTCCGGGAGGAAAACGCTTCCGAAGGTTTGCTCCGCTATTTTGACGGCATTAATATTTTTCGGAATATCAGTCTGAAGATCATTGACCTGTTGTCTCAGATCGAGAATCTGGAAAAAGCAATATGGGAAAAGAAGAAATTTGTCGTTCAAACCGAATACGTGATTTCGCTGAATCGCATTGCGCGGTTTGCGGGAGACGAATTTCTAAAGACTGTTCTGGATCGGGTTTTTGCCGGTGAAAAACAATTACGGGAATGGAAGGAGCTGTTTGGCGTTGACTTCAAAAACAAGCGGGAGCTGTCAGAGAATTTAGCTAAAACAACCCCGAGTTCCGCGAAATATTGGAACCTGCCCGTGGATACCGCCAATTTTGAAATCGATTTTAAATGGCGGTTGCTGGAAAAAATCACAGCCGATCACAATCTCGATGAAATTCTGGACGGCGTTCTGATTCACAGCGAAAATTTTCAGGCATTGAATCTTTTGCTGGGTAAATACCGGAATTGCGTTCAAACCGTTTACATTGATCCGCCTTTTAACAAAGAAACCGAAGCCGATTACCTTTACAAGGTCGGTTACAAAGACACCGCCTGGATTACCCTGCTTCATGATCGTTTGCGGATTGCCAGAGAGTTGATTCGCGAACAGGGTTGTCAATTGGTGCGTTGCGATTACAACGGCAATATGTATGTCCGTTTTTTATTGAACATGATCTACGGAGAGCAGAATTTCCGCAATGAAATCAGCATCAGACGATTTAAAAAAAATGTCATGAAAAAAGAGATCAAAAAGTTACCGGAGGGTTTGGACACGGTTTTTATTTATTCCAAAACCGACCGCTTCGCTTATGTAAATCCCTTTAAATTACGAGCCGAAAAACGAGCCGGTTTCTGGCGGCACATGGGCGATTCCTCCGGACAGGGCAGTCCGAAGATCTTTTTTGGCAGAGAGATTGCGCCGCCGGTGGGTAAACACTGGAAGTTTTCTCAGAAGAGAGTCGAACAAATGATCGGCGATGGCAAGTTGATTCTTATTTGCAGACATTGCGGTTACAAACACGACAAATCAAAAGGCAGATGGAAACGGTGCCCTGAATGCGGAAGCGATGACCCGCAGCCGAGATACTGGGTGGAAGAGAAAGAAACCGAAGTATTGGATTCGAACTGGGCGGATATTTACGGCTATTCCACTTCATGGAAGTTTTTTACCGAAAATTCTGAAATGTTATTAAAGCGGATTATTGAAACAACCTCGCATGAGGGCGATTGGGTGATGGATTTTTTCCTCGGCTCCGGAACCACCGCCGCGGTTGCTCAAAAGTTGAACAGAAAATGGATCGGCATTGAAATGGGAGATCATTTCCGCACTGTTATTCTGCCGCGCATGAAAAAAGTTTTGTTTTACGATAAATCCGGCATTTCAAAGGAAAAGGACGTAAAGGAAAAATACAACGCGCAAAACGCCGGAGGTTTTTTTAAGTATCAGAATCTGGAGCAATACGAAGATTCTCTGGAAAATATCGAATGCCAAACGGATGAACAAAAACAGCCCGATGAGAACGCGAATCTTCTGCAATACATAATCGATTGGAACGACGACCGGGGCGACGTTCTTTTGAATTTGGACCTGATCGAAAGTCCCTTTAAATATGAATTGCGGATGCTGAAAGCCTATCAAAAACAATTTGCAAACGTTGACATGATTGAAACCTTCAACTATCTGTCGGGCGTAAAAATAAATTCGATAAAGCTGATCAACTCCGATCAACAAAATTACTATTTTATTTTTGGAAACAAAGACAGCCGAAGAATAATGATTGTCTGGAGAAATACGAATGATCCGAATCCGGAAAGAGACAGGGAGGTAATCGAAGAACAGGCAAAGCGGTTTAACGCCGATGAAATTTATGTTAACGGCGGTTGTTTGAACAAAGGTTGGAAGTCGATCGAATCGGAATTTAAAGCAAGGTTGTTTTCGTAGGAGTTTTTTGATGAATTTCGACGGATTAACCAGAGATGCGAGCGGTAAACGAACCGACAAAACGGGAGCGCGGGATTTAACCTTCAGTCGGTGGCATCGGGATTTTTTAAGCAGAAGGTGTTACGCAACGGATATCGATTTTCTGGAATATCGGATCGAAAACGGGGAGTTCGTTCCCAAAGCCTTTATCGAAATCAAAAAGTCGCATGTAAAGCAAAAAAAATATTTGTGTTCCGCCAACACCAGAGCGGTTTTGGAATTGGCTCGACGGGCGGGAATACGCTTTTTTATTATTCTGTACGACAAGCCGAGCGATGATGCGCGGAAACTGAACTTCTGGGTTTGGGAGGTGCAAAGTCCGCGACAAATGGATTTGTACAATGAGAAACGTTTCGATGAATTTTTTGAACGTTATTCCAACGATCAGCTTGTTTCATTGATTGAACGTTTATAGGAATATTTCATTTACGCCCGATAACCGCAGAGCACTGGAAGCCGCGTAGGTTTTACTTTCCGATTTTCAGCGCTTAAATAAGAGAATATTTCTTCATTTCAATTCCAGGTTCAGATTCAATTTGCTGCAACGTATTTTGATCTTTCTTTAAATTTTGTGGGTTGCCGTTTTTAGCGTACTGACCCGTTCAGCGTAAAAGCTCAACTTGACACGAATAGAAAAAATACATATTTTGATATTGCATAATATGGCAGATTATGGCAATCGAGGTTATGAGCGATTTATTAACTGCGCGACAAGTGCAAGATTTGCTACAAATTGACCGGACAACCGTTTATCGGATGTTGAAAGACGGACGCTTGAGCGGAGTTAAAATCGGTAAAAATTGGCGTTTCCCTCGTAAAAATATTGACGCACTCCTGGAAGAAAAAGATCAACTCCAAAAATCCACATTAATCAAAGCAAATATCTTTCCCGTTCAATGTATTCAGGGTTTGCAGAATGTTTTTAGCGAAGTCGCCGAAGTTTGCTGTATTGCCGTTGATTCTGACGCCCAGCCTTTGACAGAGGTCAGTAACGCCATTGCCTTTTGCCAAGCCGTTCAGTCAACTCCCGAAGGATTTAACGCCTGTCGAAAATCATGGCGGCAAATTATCGAAGGCAAAAAAGGAATGCATTCTTTTTTTACCTGTCATGCCGGATTAAACTATGCCGTCGCTCGTATTAAAATGGGGAATCGTATTGAATCTTTTATTTTGTGCGGGCAATTTTTCGAATCCGAAGAACAGAAAAATAAGCATCGGAAAATAATTGAACAGAGAATTAGCGCCTTAAATCTCGATGTCAGGGAAGCAGTTGAAAAATCCGGACAAATCCCCGTTCTTACTCCGAGAGTGCGATCAAAATTAAATTTTTGGTTAGAACGTTTGGCGCAGGTATTAATCGATTTGACGAATGAGCGAAATATTCTGACCGAGCGGTTGAAAGAAATCCACAAACTTAGTTTAATTTCGGATGAAAACGATAAATCGTAACCCGGACAAGACAAATACCATACAGGAGAGAAAGCAGTTAATAGTTATTGGTTATTGGTTAAGGGTTAAGTGTTAAGGGTGAAGGGTTAACAGATTCTGCCCAAAAAAGCGGGAATTTAATTATTAGTCTAATAACTATCGTATTAACCAACTAAAAGGAGACGTTATGAAACGTTTAAGTTTAAGTTTAATTCTCGTTGCCGTTCTGATGCTGCCCGGTAGTATTTGGGCTAACGGACTCAGTTTGAACAGCATCGGTCCCAAATCATTGGGAATGGGCGGGGCTTTTGTGGGTCTTGCCAATGATTACACGGCGATTTACTGGAATCCGGCGGGTTTAATCGATTTGGAGGGAGCTTATATAGGAGCTTTTGTTACGGACATTATTCCGCGCGCAACTTACAAGAACAGCGCTTTTGGAATTAATACCACGGCTAAAACCAATCACTATATTTCTCCGAATTTAATGGGATATTGGCAGTGTATGCTGACCGACAAGCTTAAAATCGGTCTCGGCGCTTATGTCCCGGCAGGTTTGGGCGTTGAGTGGGAAGGCAAAGATTTGGCGGCGTTTAGCGGCGGAACCGTTCTTGAATGGATGTCTAAAATCGGCGTGGTAAATATTTCGCCGGCTGTTTCTTTTAAAGCCAATGAAAAACTTTCGCTGGGTATTGCGTTAAATGTTTTTTACGGTATGTTCGATATGAAACGTCCCGGCGCTTTGCGTGATCCCAAAACGGGCGCCGTAATCGCCTATTCTCAATACTCCGAAAGTTCGACGGGCATCGGTTACGGCTTGACCTTCGGCGCTCTTTATCATTATTCTCCGCAGGTTAGTTTCGGATTCAGTCTTCGTACAAAGACCAATGTAACCATGAGCGGAGAGGCGAAAAATCCGGGCATGGCGTTGGCTGGTTACAACACCAAAAGCGATTTTGATCGCGATGTCGCCTGGCCCCTGTGGATCGGCGGCGGGGTAGCCATCAAACCGACCGATCGTTTTACGCTGGCTGTTGACCTGCAATGGAGTCAATGGTCAAAAAGCGAAGAAACCTTTACGACCGAATTTAAAGATGCCGCGTGGAAGGCGGGTTCCGAAGCCACGGGAGAAAATATTTTCCACCTGTACTGGGAAAATGCGATGCAAATTCGTTTTGGCGTGGAGTACAAATTGAACGACGCTTTAACGCTCAGAACCGGATATTATTACGATCCCGCTCCGGCTCCGCTCGAAACCTACAACCTCTTATTCCCCAGCATTACTTATAACGCGGCTACTTTTGGCGCCAGTTACAGTATGGGGTCTGTCACTTTTGACGGCGGATTCGAATATCTGTTCGGAGACGAGCGTCTTGTGGAAACCCCGGGAAAATATCAGGCGGCAGTTCCCGGAAAACACAACATGAATATCATAGCGTTCAGCTTTGGCGTGGGTTACGGTTTTTAATTTTATTAAGCCTCGCAGGACGTAAAGTTCTGCGAGGTTTTTCTTTTTTAAAAAGAATATTTCAGCCTCAAAAATCCCGCGTTGCCCATTGCTCCGAATTCACTGCTCGATTTACCCCGTATTACAAATCCGATTAAATAGAGATCAACATTTGTAAAAACAGACCAACTGACGGAAGGCGCAATTAAACCGGAGCGATCGTCCGGATTGTAAAAAACGAAAACGTCCCCGCGCACCAGAGGATGAAAGTCGTAAGCAAATTCCTGAAATAACGACCATTTCGCCGGAGTCAGCATATCCGCTTTTGCCGCCTGCAACTGATAAAATCCGGCGTTCCGCGTTCTTCCGTTGCGGTTGTAAAGTAACTCGGAATGAACATAAAATGAATTGGGAAAGGAATAATCAAAAGAAAGCACACCCTGAACCGAAATCCGCTTGTCGTTTGTTAAGGATGGCAGCTCGGGCAGGGGAGCGGGGGTCTGAGGTCCTTCGGAAAGGGGATCGCTGACTCTGAATTCACCGCGAAACCCGGCGTCTTTAATGTAACCCGTCCAGGCGAAACCCGCGGTTTTACGATGATGTTTCATTCCCGCCAAAAAGAAGAGATCGTATTCCCCGTAATGTGTCGCCCACAACAGGGCAAAAATTTGTTTATTATTTGAAGGAGCCGGCTGATAGGCAAATTCGATTCTCGAAAGGCTGCCGGTAAAGTATTGAAAGCGCACGGCATCGGAGCCGGGGCGTTCTTCGTAATCAAAATCCAAAATTGACATGGGATTAAAAAGATCGATGATATTCCATACCAGACTCGTTCCCCAGGCGATGCGCTGCCGACCCAGAGTGATTTGCCATTTTGGCGCCTGATAATCAAGATAAAGACGATCGATTTCGGCAAAACTAAACAAGCGGTTCTTTTTAATCAGCTCCCATCCCAAGTCTGAAAATTCGTAATCGTGGGTAATTCGTTCTTTGAAATCGGGAATATCTTCAACGGATTGACCGTAATAGGTGCGCCAACGGGTCTCCAGCGAAAAAGAAAGGTCGGAAGTAACATACCAGCGCGTGTTAAGACGGGCGTGCAAAAGATGGTCGTTCAGTCGTTTTTGAATAAAAGGCAGTTTTGCTCCGGAAAAGAGGTATTTAACATACCCTGAGGTCTCAAAATCAATTCCTTTTACCAGAAACGGAATAATCATCAAAAAGAATAAAATCTTCAGGCGCATGGAATCCTCCGTGAAACATTCGGAAAAAGCGGGATAAAGAGTTTAGACCGTTTCATCCTTTTCGACCTTACCGTCGCAAAGGGTGACAATACGCCGGGCTCGTTTGATGACCCGCGGATCGTGAGTCGAAAAAATGAAAGTCGTTTGATATTCCCTGTTGAGTTCTTCCATCAATGTAAGCAGATCTTCGGCGGATTTGGAGTCGAGATTGGCGGTCGGTTCGTCGGCTAAAACAAATTCCGGTTTCGACGCCAACGCCCGGGCGACAGCCACGCGCTGCTGCTGACCCCCCGAAAGCTGCCCCGGACGGCTGTGGATTCTATCGCCTAATCCCACCGCTTCCAAAAGTTCAATGGCTCGTTTCTGGCGCTCTTCTTTGGAAATCCCCTGCAAAAGCATGATAAACTCCACATTTTCCAATGCGGTAAAAACAGGAATCAAATTGAATGCCTGAAAAACAAATCCGATATGATGCAGCCGGAATTCCACCAACTTGCTGCCTTTCAGTTCGGCAAGGTTTGTGCCGTCAATTACGATCTTTCCCTTCGTCGGACGATCGAGTCCGCCGACCATATTGAGAAAGGTGGTTTTACCGGAACCCGAAGGTCCCACAACCGAGGTAAATTCTCCTCTTTCAAACTGCAGAGTCACATCGTTCAAAGCCTTAACCGGTACTGCCGTGGTGTTGTAAATTTTATCCAGATGTTCAATTTCAATAAGTGCCATAACCAATCCTCATCGTCTTTTTATTCAAAATGTTACATGTATGTTAAAACATAAACAAAAATTCCGTCCCGGCGTTTAATAGCTGCGAATCGCCTTGGCGGGTTCCAGCCTAATCGCTTTCCACGCCGGCATCAAAGCCGCGATATTTGCCGTGGCGACAATCAATATCGTTAAAATGACGTACATCTCCGCAGGCAGAACCGGGTAGAGTATTGAACTCGATCCGAAAGATTCCAGACTTGCCTCGAATACCGAAAGATTGATGCCCACGTGACTAAAAATAGCAATGGTTCCCATTCCGAGAATAATTCCCAATAATCCTCCCGTGAAAGAAAGCAACAGCGTTTCCAGCAAAATCATCGAAAATATTTTAACGCGTTTCATCCCAATGGCAATCAGCATGCCCAACTCGCGGATCCGGTCAATTACGGACATCAGCATGGTGTTGGTGATTCCGAAAAGCACGGCAAATAAAATGAATACCAGAAAAAGATAGGTGTATTGAATCATTAAATCCGAAATAAATGCGATTTCGGGCGCCCGTTCTTTCCACGATTCCACTTTAAGAGCGGGAAACTGTTTTTTTAACTTTAGGGTCAAAGCCGCAACCACTTCCGCGTTCGGGGAACGGATGGCAATTTCGTGGTAAATGGGTTGAGTGTCCAGAACATCAAACAGATATTTCTGATTCAGAAAAACATTCATTTCGTCAAACATCGAGGACTCGGTCTTGTAAATTCCCACAACCCGGCAGGCGATATTTATCAGATCGCCGTTTAGACCTTCAAAGCCCAAAACCATTTTGGAATGCAAACGCAGTTTTAGCCGTTTCGCCAACTTTTTACCGATTACAATGGAAATCCCGTGCTCAGTGACAAAATAGTCGCCTTCAATGATTTTTTCGGAAAGAGTCGTGACCTTTTTTTCCTGCTCGGGATCAATGCCGGTGATATGAACAGGGTAGGAGGAAGTGGCTGAAGACGCCATTCCCAGAAAACGGGTGCGGGCGGAAAAGGCGAGAATATCGGGCTCTTTTTTTAATACCGCAAATACCTTTTCGGGGTCGGGAATGAATTGTTTGATGTCGTTGTTTTCGTCATAGCGCGGATTATGAATCTGGATATGCGCGAGGTCGCGATCGATGGCGGAGTTTACCATTGATTCGCCCATGCTGACCATTAATCCGCCGGAAAACAATCCGCCCCATAAACCAAAGGCAATTGCCAGAACTACTATTAAACTGCGATTCTTGTTTCGCCAGATATTCTTCCATGCTAATGCTAACAACATCTCTTTCCTCCCTTCACGAACGGATTGCCCGGCTTGCTTCAAAGCGCTTCATAAAATAGATCGGATAGATGAAAGTCGCCAGAGCAATCAGAAATACGACCAGCGCCTGATTGAGAAAAATTAAAGGATCGGTGCTAAAGCTGAAAATCGGTTCAATGCCAAGCGCGTCAAATGTTTTTGTAACGTCGCCGGTAAAACGGATGGGATGCAGGGAAAAATACCATACGATGGGAATGGCGGCAATAAGTCCGGAAGCCGCTCCTAAAAAGGCGATAAAAACAATTTCCCAAAAAGTCACGATGAGCAGCCGCACTTTTTTCATTCCCACGGCGATCAAAATTCCGAATTCTTTAACGCGCTCATTGATCATCATGATAATCGTTCCGAACACGCCAAAAGCAATGACCACGTAAAGAATGGCAAGCATAAGCATTCCCGAAATATTGTCAAACTGGATGCTTTGATGCAATTCGGGCAGCATGGTCTTCCAGTCGAGTAAAGTATATTGGGGTGGAATGACGGCGCTTAAGGCTTGTTTTGCCTTTTCCAGATGACGATTGTCGTCAATCATCACCGCCACGGAGGTCAAACGATTGCCGGTTAAAAATATGTCCTGAGCAGCCTTTAAAGGTAAGTAGAACATCGTGTTGTTCAGCTCCCTGATGGGATATTCGATAATGCCCTTAACGGGAAGAAGCGCCGCGGCAATCTGTCCGTGATAGCCCTGACCGTAAAGAACAATGCTGTCTCCGATGGAAACGCCGAGCAATTGAGCCAGACCTTTGCTGATCAGTCCGGAATAATCCTGAGGCTCAAGATACTCGCCCTTGACCAGCCGCTCTTTTAATCCGCTTTCTTCATTTTCCATCTGCGGATCGATTCCCACCACCTGCGCGACCCGCGTGGTATTTTTAAAAGAGATCAACGCAAAACTTTCAAGTCGGGGGGCTAACGCTTTCACATAATTTGCGTTTCTCAGCTTTTTGTAATCGATGCTGTCCTGAAGAAGGGTGTTCTCCAAAGAACGTTTTTCCCAGTAATTTTTTTGCTGAATCTGGAAATAGCCGGTGTAAAAGCGAGCGGAAGAATGGATCATGTAACTGTAAGAGCCCAACTGCATCGACCGTGTGTTCACGGCAATAATAACGGCAAAGAACACCGATGCCACGGCAATGATTGTGCGTTTTTTATTTCGCCAGATATTTCGCCAACTTAAATTCAAATACATGATGCAACCCCGCCTTAACGAATACGTTTCATGTTTTGTTGAGAAAAGAACGACGGATCGATCTTCACGTTAAATTTAATCGAATGATATTCGATTATTGTTTTGTGACCCTTTTTATTTTGCGGAATCATTTCCCAATAACTCGGGATGAGACGTCCGCCCATCTTTTTGATTTTACTGCCCAGCATGCTTTTGATCAACTGCCCGTCTTCATCGTAATATTCCGCTTTTAGTTCCAAATAATTCTTTTTGGTTATCCAGGCGATGATTTTACCCCATACCACACCCGCTTCCGGTTTGGGGTCAAAGCGAATCTTGTAACAATCGTAACCTCCGATTTTTTCTTCGCCGATAATGGTGTGAGTGTAGTCTTCCACAATGGAAGATTCCCTTACCAGATCGTCGTTGGTAAAATCGGAACCCATCCACGGCTGAAGCATCATTGAGGGCGGAATTTTAATCATCCTGCGAATGGAAGGCAGCCAGTTCCACACCTCGCGTTTGCGTTTTAACGTAATCGTTCCCTTGTCACGCGCCGGTTTGGTAATAAGAATCAGCGCGTAGTCCGGTTCCAGTGACCAGATTTTCATGCTGATGGAACGCGTCCAATTGGGCTTGATTACCGTGAGAGTCGCGGTGATAATGGAGCTTTTTCCCCGTAATTGATCGTTGGCTTTGCGAACGATCTCGGTGCCCTTTTGATCGGCAAACAAAAAGGCGCTGTTCAGGAGCATAAAGCTCATTACAAGAAGAAAAAAAGATTTTCCTTGTTTTATGAATAATTTCTTTTTCATCGTATCAGGCTCCGTTTAAATTTGTAAGACTTTTCAAAAAAAGATCGAGTATATTGTCCGCCATCTCTTCCAGTTTAAAAGCATCGGCGTCCAGAAAGATTTGCAGATACAAGCCGTCCAATAGGGCAAGAAGCATGGAAGCGTAGAGATTGGTGTTGACCGGTCGAAACAGATTTTGCCGGATGCCCTGCCGGAGGATATCGCCGATTAATTTACGGTAATTTTCGTACATGGAAATTAAATTAAATCCTTCGGTTGACATTTTGAACAGATCGCGCGCGCCGGCTATCCAGAAGTCCATTACAATGCACATAAAGTCGCCGTTCTCGCGGATAAAATCGACAAAATAGGTTTGAATGATCAATTTCAAACGATCGATGGGGTTCGGAGTTTCGTTCAGCCTTTGCTGGAATGACTGATCCCATTGCTGAAATAAAAATTCAAATGTGGCAAAGAAAATTTCGTCTTTACTTGAAAAGTACTCGTAAATAGTCCCTTTACCGATTCCGGCTTCGCGGGCAATATCGATCATTTTTGTTTTATTGAAACCGTTTTGGGCAAACACTCTGAGCGCTGCCTGAACGATTTGCCGTTGTTTTTCTTGACGATCAACTATTTTGGGCATTGTTGTATCTTTTATTTAGACCGACCAGTCGGTCAAAAGATACAAAGTTTGTTTTTTGATGTCAAGTTAAAAAAGTTATCGCGAACAAAATCCGGAGATGAGCGTTCATCGCAATAACATTTAGCCGACGACTGTTTTGATTTTAAACTCAGTGCTTTGTACATTAAATGTAGTCAAGGAAGGGTAAAACAGACAGATGCCGTTACTCTTTCTTAAATATTAAATTTTTGAAATCACATTTTTTCAATATTCGGAGGAGCCATGCGTTTTTTTATCGCCCTAATGATCGTATTCGTAAGTTTAGAATTGGCAACGGCTCAGTTTTTCGGAGCTATTTCAATCGATCGCCCCGGTTTCGGAAGCACTTTTACGACGGTTAAAAAGAACCACTTTCAAATTGAGAGCGGAATTTATTTTGAAAGGGATACTAAGTTTCCGAATGAGCCCAATCTGGAAAGGAAAAAATTGCAGTTTGCCAACACGCTCTTTCGCTATGGTTTCACAAAATCATTCGAAGTGCGGCTTGGCAGTCAGTTCACCTATCAGCAGGATAAAACTCTCAATTCCAAAAGCGATATTGCTACTGTGGAAGGAGTATCAATAGGCGCCAAACTTAGAGCTTTCGAAAATAGGGAATTATTCCCGATGCCTCAATAATGTTAAACGTGGGTTTACCCGTTGGTTCAAGACAGTTGGTGTCGAATTATGTTGAACCCGGACTTACCATTCTCGCCTCTCATCCGTTAAGCGATGCAGCCAGATTTGAATACAATCTGGCGGTCAACTATCGCGGCGGTGATTATCTGGAATATTTTTACACCTTTTCATTGAATGTCGATTTTTCGCCGCGAACCACCGCATTTATCGAGGTTGCTACCGTTGATCCCGACAACGCTCCGGCAAACGTGGTTTTTGACGGCGGCATAAGTTTGTTGTTAAAGCGGAATATAGCTTTCGATATTTACGGCGGAAAGGGATTGAACAAAGAAGCCCCCGACTGGTTTGTGAGCGTGGGCGGCGGAATCCGGTTACCCCGCTAAGATAATTGACTTCGGATCAGATCTAATTTTTTGAATCGATAGCGTAATTCCTTTAAATTTGAATTTTTCGGAAATAACTGATTCTGACAAATAATCGGAGGCACAGATGCGGAGAGTAAAGGTAGGGGATATTTTAATCGGCGAAGGGAATCCTTTGGCATTGATTGCCGGACCCTGCGTAATCGAATCGGAAAAGATCGTAATGGAAACCGCCGAAAGTGTGAAACTAATTGCCGAGCGGGTGGGCATGCCCCTTATTTTTAAATCGTCCTACTTAAAAGATAATCGTTCGTCGTCAAAAAGCTATCAGGGACCCGGGGTCGAAGAGGGATTGCGAATTCTTCAAAAGGTAAAAGAAACCTTCGATATTCCCGTGTTATCCGACATCCACGACCGGCACGACGCCCAAGCCTGCGCCGAGGTGTTGGATGTGATTCAGGTTCCCGCTTTTCTTTCCATGCAAACTTCTTTACTGTTAGCGGTGGCGCGCACCGGCAGGGTGATAAACGTGAAAAAGGGTCAGTTTCTTGCCGCTTCGGATATGCAGACTGCTATTAATAAAATCACCGGCGAGGGCAACGATCAGATTTTGTTGACCGAACGCGGCTCATTCTTCGGTTATCATAATCTGATTATGGACATGCGCAATTTGAAAGTGATGCGAGATTTGGGCTATCCTGTTGTGTTGGATCCCACGCATTCCATTCGCAAATACGGAGTGAGCAGCAGCGACAGACGCGGGGGAGCAAAGGAGTTTATTTTTAGCCTGACCCGCGCCGGGGTGGCTGCGGGTGTGGACGCTCTTTTTATCGAAACGCATCCCGATTGCGACGGCGCGCTGTGCGATGCCGCAAGCATGCTGCCGCTGCAAAAACTGGAAGAACTGCTCAGGCAGGCTAAGGAAATTGACGAAGTGATCAAACCCCATTTGCCGAATGACGAAAAAGGTATTTACGATTACAAGGACTACCCGGAATAGCGAAAATCGCGGTTCGATCTTCATTAAAAAGATATTTAATTAGCGGCGTACCCGATTTGCCGTGTTGCATTTGATTTTGGAACCGAATAAATAAACCATCAAAAGGAGACGGCTTGTGAAAGAATCCGGATTAAGCTGGAAATTTCCGAGAGAATTTTGGGTGGCGAATAGTATTGAGTTATTCGAACGAGCCGCCTATTACGGAATGTTCATTGTGCTGGCGGTCTATTTAACGCGGGAAGTCGGTTTTACGGATGTGGAAACCGGCTGGGTGACCGGATTGTTTGCGTCGCTGATCTACATGGCGCCCACCTTTACCGGAACCCTTTCCGACAAAATGGGTTTTCGTCAGGCTTTGATTTTGGCGTTTGGTCTGCTTTCGGGCGGATATTTTTTACTCGGATTATTCCCCACCAAACTGACTGCGGTAACCGCCTTATCTTTGATTATGCTCGGCGGTTCCTTTGTAAAACCGATTATCACAGGAACGGTTGCTAAAGCTTCGGACGAAAAAAATCGGGCGCGCGCCTATTCGATTTTTTACATGATGGTAAATATCGGGGCTTTTCTCGGTAAAACCATTGCCAAGCCTTTGCGCGTTGATTTGGGTCTGCGTTACATAAATTTTTACGCAGCGGCAATGGCGTTTGTAGCGTTGGTTATTGTCTATTTTCTTTATCGCGATATCGACACAACCGGCAAAGGAAAGAGTTTAAAAGAGGCGCTTGCCGGTCTGGTGCGCGTTCTTAAGAATATTCGCTTTATGGCGTTAATTCTGATCGTCGCCGGATTCTGGGCGATTCAACATCAGCTTTACGCCACCATGCCCAAATACACCCTGCGGTTGGTGGGCGAACATGCTTCTCCGGAATGGCTGGCGAATATCAATCCTTTTGTTGTGGTAATATTTGTAGTGCCGGTTACCCATCTTGTGCGAAAAATCAGACCGGTCAGTTCCATCGGCATCGCTTTATTGATTATTCCGTTTTCCGCGTTGGCTATCGCTTTAAGTCCGGTTTTGGCTTCCGTTGCCGGAAATCAGGTTTCGATTTTCGGACTGTTTACTTTGCATCCCATAACCGTAAGCTTAATTTTCGGAATAGCGCTTCAGGGACTTGCGGAGACCTTTCTTTCGCCGCGCTTTCTGGAATACGCTTCAAAACAGGCGCCCAAGGGCGAAGAAGGGCTTTACCTCGGATATTCGCATTTGACCACCTTTTTTGCCAATTTGTTCGCCTTTGTTTCCAGCGGATATTTGCTGGATAAATTTTGTCCCGATCCGCGAACCCTTTCTCCCGAACAAATGTCAACCGCTTACGAACATGCCTATTACATCTGGTATTTTTACGCCGCAGTGGGCTTGCTGGCGTTTTTACTG
>JAADIP010000175.1 GCA_013151275.1 Calditrichota bacterium
CCGCCTGCCCAACCCGCCCACAATGCGTTATGGTACAATTGCGTGTATTCGGGCGACGGTACGTCGAAGCCGCCGAAAGTGTTGTAATAACCTGCTTCGCCTAAAATGCCCGGTTTGCTAAAATCATTCCATATCTGTTGAGCGACATCGTAATAAAGGCGCGCGCTGCTGCGTAAAGGGTTGCCAGGATAAGACGAAAGCCAGTCGGTTTCGTACAGATGGACATTAGGTATGTCGGTAATTTCGTAACCCTCGCTCCAGTAAATACCCCCGCTTTGCGAAGCCGTTGAGGGGCGTCGGTGCGGATCGTTATCCCGGAAAAAGTCGTGCACCTTTTTAACCCATTGAGTCGCTTCTTTCTGACGACCCTTTTGCCAGCCGTCCGTCCCGTTGATTTCATTGACAATTTCCCAGATCGCCAACGAGCGCGAATAGCCCCAGCGGGCGATGAGGTAACGATATTGTTTTTTCTGATATTGCCAGGCAAGCGCATCCGAATAAAAATCACTCACGTCGCAAACGTATTTGTAAGGATTATTATCCCACTGGTGCGCCCAAACCGTTTTTGACAACAAATCGTGAGGCCAAATCGCCAACATGATTTTTAAATTGCGTTCTTCCGCCCACTGAAGCACCTGGTCAATTCGTCCGCACTTGGTTTGATCGTAGCGACCGATGCCCGAATTCAGGGATTCTATTATCCCCTTTTCATCGTTGTACATGATATTCCAGTAGCCGAAAATATTTGCTCCCGAATTTTGCAAAAGCTCCAGTCCGTCGGCGCCGTTATTGATTCCCCAGGGATAATACGCGCCTACCCCGTAAAAAGGCGTGCCGTCGTCGTATTCAAAATAATGCGGATTTTTTCGCGAAACCCTGATCCATCCGTGGTACCCTGACGAGTCCGCGAAAAACCGGTAATGCGGACTGAACGCGCTGTCGCCCTGATTGATCACCCGAACGTAAAAGCTCCATTGACCCGTTTCATTGGGAGCAAAACGGATTTTCCAGGCGTTCTGAGTTTTGTAATTATCGTAAAAGCCGAAAATAGTCCACACGCTGTCCGAAGGCGAACGGAAAAAGGCTGTAACGTCGATCTCTTCCGGATTGTAGGGATTGCCGAACAATGCGTTTTTAATGTCAAGCTCAATTTCAACCTTTTCGTAAAGACCCACGGTTTGCGGAGTAATGTTTTTTACGTCAACGCTAACCTGCGCCCAAAGCGGAAACGCCCATATCACGGACAGAACAAAACAAAGAATACGGCGTCTTTTAATCATCTCGTCTCCTTATTAATCCGAAATTGGCGTTTTAAACCTGTACATATCGGGCAAATCGGAGAGGAATAACGTAAAGTCGTCATTGTAAAAATCCATAAAATCGGGAACCGAAGGATGCCCCGGATAAGGCGCGAAGTGGTGTGTTTTACTGGCGTTTCGCCACACCGCGCCGTAGGCGATTTTTTTCGCCTGCGAGTGGTATTTGATCGGCTGCAGAAAACAACGCGTAAACCAGTTCGGAATTTTCAAATTGGCTTCATCGCCGCTAAACCCGTAATAATCGCCCACTTCCGTCAATGCCGCTAATTTGTTCTTTTCTTCGGCAAACTGAACGGCGTAAACAACCCGATTCTGAAAACGCCTGATTTCTTCTTCGTCGCCGCGCCCGAAGTAAAAATCCAGACCCAAAATATCCACAACATCATCGCCCGGATAGTCATTAAGATATTCGTTTTTATTCGAAAACTGGTTGCCGTCCGGCGAAAAGGCGTAAATAAAATTTCGCACGCCGAGGGTGTCCCGTAAATAATGAACCGTAAAACGCCACAATTGAATATACTGTTCTTCGCTGCGATGCCCCTTACCCCACCAGAACCAGTTCCCGTTCTGCTCGTGGTAAGGTCTGAAGATTACCGGAATGGTTTCCCCTTTTTCCCCGCGCAAGCGTTTGAAATATGCGGCTAACTTCTTCAGTTTATTCTTGTAAAACGTGTGGTAATTGCCTCCCGGCAAAATTGACGTGACCACGTCATAATTGACTTTTTTGGCGTAAAATCCGCGCTTTTCCGGATCGTACTGATGCCAGCAAAAGGTGGTTACTCCGCCGTTTTGATAAGCGTATTTAACCTGAAAAGTGTAATGCTCCAAATCATCAGCCGAGGCGTTAAAAATGTGGTAGGCATCCCAGCTAAAAACAGCCGGGTAGTCGCCGCTTACATCTTTTACGTCCGAACGGGTGTCCATGCCGCTCCAGCCCACGCCGTAGCCTAACGCTTCGTGCATGCCAAAAAGAAGACGCTCCGGGGAAATGCGTTTTAAATTGTCGTAAAGATAGCGCGTTTGTTTTGTGGCGCGGGTATCCGTTAGCTGGTTAAGCGAAGAATTTACCGACGCTTCAAATTCCGTTAAGCCGTCGTAAACCTCATTGGTTACGCTATCGATTTCCGCCTGAGAGGTCGATTTTTCAGCCTGCTTAATAAACCGCGACGCCCGATTGAGTATTTCGCGGCAGACCTCAAACGCCGGTTGCGGGAACTCTCCCTCGCCTTCGCCCGCTACCGAATTTTTTAACAACGTTTTTCCGGTTAAAACAGCCTGATTTAATTCTTCTAACCGAGGATCCAAGGATTGCGGAGACGTCGATTCCTTACAGCTCCAAACCACGCCGGTAAAAATCAATATTCCCACAATCAATCGTTTCATCTTCATCTCCTTATAATCCGCGGCTTTTTCCGCGCAGCGCCCGGATCAACCCGCCGCTTTTTTTTCAGCCGACCGCCGTTCCTTGCGCTTTAAAGTCATCTCTCCCGAAAAAGTAACGACAAAGTCATTTGACACTATTTTATTAAAATCATTTTTTTAATCCGAATAAACGAACCCGATTTCAGTCTGTAAAAATAGACGCCGCTCGGCAAAGTCCCCGCGTTAAAACGGACTGTGTATTTTCCGGCTGACTGAAACCGGTTGACCAGAGTAAAAATCCGTTCTCCCAAAATATTAAAAACCGTTAAATCGATTTTACCCGCTTCGGGAATTTGATAAGAGATTCTTGTTTCGCCGTTAAAGGGATTGGGATAATTTTGCATCAGCCGATACGACGTAATCGGGCGCGGCGCGTTTTCGACGCTCAACGCTCCGAGAATCTGCACTTCGGGCGCTCTCTTTTCCGAGAAATAAGCCCATTCTTCCTGATAGTCGATAATCACCTGATAAGAAGAAGTGATAAGTTTTAAGTCAAACTTCAGGTCTGCGCTGTCGTCAGGCGCCTGGTGTACTTCGACCGATAAAACATTTTTGCCGGTTTTCAGATATTGAAGGTCCTGTTCGTCCAAAAGGATCTGCTTTGTGGATGATTCGTTTTGTACAGCCCAGGCATCATAACCCGATGCATTTTCCGGCAGATTGATCCGCCCGGCTTCGTGTCCGTTTAAATAGAGAACCGCGCCGTTATCATAAGAAATAATAGCCGCCAACAGCGAAATTTCCTCTTTATTTTCTATTGTAAAATCTTTGCGAAAATAAACCGTTCGCGAATAAGAGAGCTCGGTATTGCCGTCGGTTTGCCCGCTAAAAACAAACGGCGCTTTTCCTGTTTTCCATTGACTTAAATCATATTTGGGATCAAACCAGTAAACGGGTCGTTGAAGCGTGTCCACTTTTACGTTAATGATCAAAGAGGCGTCCGTGGTATTTCCGAACAGGTCCTGCGCGCGAATAAAAATATTGAAATCGGCGTTTTGCTCCGCCAAAAGGGTGGTCGTGTGCTCAAACCTTGCCTGACCTTTTTCAAACTCAAATTTCATGGAATCAAAAGACAGGTCTTCAAAATCATATTTTAAAATCGCTTTTTCGTTTGTCGTAACTGTCAGCTCCACCAGAGTGTCTGTTGCCAGAAAGGGCGATTGCGGAAACTTGACAAAATTCGGAGGAAGCGTGTCAGCCTCAACAGGCGCGTACATGTCCGGTAAATCGCTTTCGAAAAAGGTGTAGGGATCGTCGTAAAATTTAAGAAAATCGGGAACCGAAGGATGACCGGGGTAAGGCGCGAAATGGTGGTTGGTATCCTGATTTCTCCACACCGCGGCGTAGCTGTAAAAATTATTAATCGAATCGCCTTTAATGGCGTTCAGCAACACATTGGTAAAAAAGTCCGGAGTGTCCAATCCCTCCTGACCGACTTCGGTTAACGCCACAAGTTTCAGATCGTTAAGCGCCTGTTCGCCCACCCGGCGCAGACCGGTTTTAAAATTTTCCTTATCGACGGAATAGATCACATCGCCGAAATAGTGGTCAACTCCGTAAATATCGATAAAATCTTCTCCGGGGAAAATCTCTTTGTAATTTTTTCCCCAGTCGCTCCGGTTAAGCGAAGGAGAAATGGCGTAAAGCAAATTGTGAACGTTCAGCGAATCGCGCAGATAGGTTACGGTAAACCGCCACAAATCGATATATTGCTGAGTAGTGCAGCGAGTTTTACCCCACCAGAACCAGTCGCCGTTGTGTTCGTGATAAGGTCGAAAAATAACCGGAATCGATTCGCCCTTACCGCCGCGCAGCGATTTAAAAAACAGGGCTACTTTTTTTAACTTCTCTTTGTAGTCCTGATGATACTGACCTCCGGGCAGGATGGTCTGCACAATATTTTCATAATCAACGTTCCATGAATAAAACCCACGTCCCTGTGGGTCGTATTGGTGCCAGCTCATGGAAATAACCCCGCCTCTTTCGTAAGCCGAGGTAATCCGGTAACGCACCCTTTCCGGCTCTATATTGCGCGTAACTTTGTACATCTCTTCGCTGTAAAAAGCCGGATAATCGCCGCAGACGTCTTTAATATCGCTGCGGTCGTCGTCGCCGGTCCATCCCACACCGTAGCCGGTTGCATCCTGCATTCCAAAAAGCAAGGCTTTATCTTTCAGATAATCGAGGTTCAGGTACAGATAGCGCGTTTGGATTGTGGCGCGCTCATCGACCAGAGGAACTTCGGGAGCGTGAACCTTCGATTCGAAAACGGAACAGGCGTCGTACAAATTCCAGGCAGCTTCATCGATTTCCTGCTGGGTTAAGTCCGTTTTTTCAAAAACGGCTTCCGCTTCGAGAATGGCGTTCCACAAAACTTGTTTGGAGCCCGAGGGAAACTGACCTTCTTCGGAGCCTTCAACCGAATGCCCGTACAGGGCGTGAGCGGCGTTGATCGCCCTTTCCAGATCGGAAATATTCAACAAATCAGCCGCGCGCACGGAATCCGCAATCCGCAGATCGTCAAAATAAACCGTTCCGCTGTTCGGCGTGGTGGAGCCGCCGTCCAGATAAAAATAGATGCGGTTCATTACCCGCGGCGACTGAGCTACAAGCTCAAAGGAATAGGTGTGCCATTGATTGTCCGCGGGCAGCATTGTCTGCAGCCAGTCGTTCGCGCCGTTATCGTAAATGGGCTTTAAGGTCAACTGCGTGGTTACATCCGATTTTACGCGGACGGTAATGTAGGGCGTTTGAGTGGCGTCGATTCGCTGGGACGGAGTGAAATTAAAATTATCCCATTCCCAGCTTGAAGACACGCGGTGGTAAACAATTTGAAGAGTGCTATCGACCGGATTCAATTCAAACGTGCGTTTGGCGTCGGAAGGCACTTCCCAGCCGTCCAGATTATTATCGTTAAAATCTTCGACATAGCCGGCGACCTGAGCGTTTACTTTAAAAGAAATAAAAACAAAACACAAAACGAAAAACAAACGAACTTTTAACATTTTAGCTCTTTCTTTCTGAAAAATTTTTAATACTCTCCCGATAATCAAATTTTTTGAGAAGTAAGGATTTTTAAATTTTTCTCAATCAACTCATAGCGTTGTTTTACACAAACAGGAGATCTCAAACCGTCGGCTGGGGTATTTTTGACATAATCGATCAGCCGGTCAACCGAAGACACGGCGACATGAATCCGCGTATCGCTCGAAGCGTAATAAATATAAATCGTTCCGTCATCGTCCGGAATCCAACCGTTGCTGAAGACAACATTGGAAACATCGCCGACGCGTTCTTCGCCCTGCGGCGCGATAAAATATCCTCCCGGACGAAACGTTACTCTTGAGGGATCGTCCGCAGCCGTCATGTAAAGATAAAGCACGTAGCGCAGTCCGGCGGCGGTATTTCGAACTCCGTGCGCCAAATGCAGCCACCCTTCGGGAGTTTTAATGGGCGGCGGTCCCTCTCCGTTTTTTGACTCCTTAATCGTGTGGTAAACCCGTTCATCGATAATTTTTTCTTCATGAATCACAGGATTTGTAATGTCCTCTGCCAGTCCCCATCCGATGCCCCCACCTTTACCGGTCTCGATAAACGATTCTTGCGGACGCGTGTAAAAGGCGTATTTGCCGTCAACAAATTCCGGATGAAGAACCACGTTGCGCTGCTGTTTGGACGGCGTTTTCAGGTCGGGCAGTCTTTCCCAGTTTTTTAAGTCTTTGGTTCGCGCAATTCCCGCCTGAGCTTCAGCCGCCGAAGTATCCCACTCGGGCGCGTCTGGATCTTTGCGCTCCACACAAAAAACCCCGTAAATCCAGCCGTCTTCGTGTAAAGTTAAACGCATGTCGTAAACGTTCACGTCCGGCGCGTCGGTTTCCGGCAAAAGCACGGGATAATCCCAAAAACGAAATCCGTCGATTCCGCTCCTGCTCTCCGCCACGGCAAAAAACGATTTCCGGTCACTGCCTTCCACGCGAACCATTAAATAATACCTGTCGCCTATTTTGATCGCGCCGGGATTAAACGTAGCATTGATTCCCAGCCTTTCCGCTAAAAAGGGATTGGTCTGCGGATCGAGATCGAAGCGCCAGAAAACGGGTACATGTTCGCTGGTAAGAACCGGATATTTGTAGCGCTCGTAAAGTCCGTTGTAAAAATCGCTTTTCTCGTTTTTTCGTGAAATCAATTTTTCGTGATCTTCCAAAAGCCGCCGCAGTTTATTTTCGAAACCATTCATTTCAAACACTTCTCCCGTTAAAATGTAACTTTTTTACAACCGCGAAATCAATTCCAGACAGGCTCGGATATTGTGGTAAGGTCCCTTCCATTCGGAGACCTTATAATTATTTAAATTCGGCACGCCCTTACTGTTCACCTCGTAAAACCATTCGCCGTATTTCCAGTCAACCATGTTTTCTTCGATAAAGCGCCAGCTTTTTTCGAGGAATTCGAGATAGGTGGAATCGTTTGTTAAGCGATAGGCGTTGCAAAAACCGACCGCCGCTTCCGCCTGCTGCCACCACTCCGTGACAGCCAACAGCAGACCTTCTTCGGTTTTCTCCTTGTAAATTCCGCATTTCGGAGTCATTCCTTCTTTTATCGTCGAATTTACCAGCCTGACCGAAACGTCCTCTCCCTTTTGCCTTAACTTATCGGCGCCCAGCATATCCAAAGCTTCCATCAAAAGCCAGCTTGCTTCGATATCGTGCCCGAAAGAAACCGTGCCGGATTGCGGCGACCAGTCCTCGTCAAAAAACGATTTCAAATGTCCGGTTGCGTCATCCCAGATGTGCTCATAAAAATCGATAACGATCTGCTTTAGCTGCTTTTTTAAATAATCGTCCCGCCAGACACCGTAAAGATTTGTGTAGGCTTCCATAATATGGAGATGGGTATTCATGGATTTTTTCTCGTTCAGGTCCTTTTCGCTTAAACGCATATCTTCCGCCAGGCTCCAGTCGCGGTTGGAAGTTTCCAGATACCCGGTGTATTTATTGTCGTAGTTGTGCTCTTCCATCAATCTGAAAATTTCAATCGCCTTCTGTAAAACCTGGGCGTCTCCCGTTATTTTGTAATATTCGGTCAGGGCGTAAACCGTAAAAGCCTGTCCGTACATTTTTTTCTTGTCATCCAGAATATTTCCCCGATAATCGAGCAGCCACAACATTCCGCCGTATTCTTTATCCCAGAATTTTTCCATTGTGTATTGGTAAGCCCGCTTCGCAAAATCAAGGAAAACTGGATCCGCGTACTTTTTGTACAGTGCGGAAAACGTCCACAAAATGCGCGTGTTCAGGATTAATCCTTTGGGCGCATTCTTGACCGGAACGCCTTCGTTGGCGACCCTTCCCCAAAAACCGCCTTGCTCGTTATCAATCGAATATTCCAGCCAAAACGGCAGGATATTTTCGAACAGAACCTTTTTCACCCGTCCTTTAAGCGATTTTACCGCGTCATTCTTCGTACTCAATCTCAACTCTCCCTATCTGAGCTTCGTCTTCAAAGCGAATTTTAAAAAAGCGAAAACCCTTGTCCGTGTTTTTCAGAATATATTGAATCGGCTTTTGGTAGTTGTAATCCTTTTGATTGATCGAATAATCGATTTTTTCCGAATCGACCTTCCGATAACTGTCGCCGTCCTTCGACAGATAAAAGCTCAGGTTGTTGCCCGATTTCCGCGCGAAGCTGTTTATCTTAACCCCTTTAACGGAACCGGGCACATAATAAATCAACTGCGCTCCGGACTTTCCCGCCAGCCTGTCGAGGTCTTCTTTGAAAGACCGGTTCCGATCCGTCTTAACTTCTATCTTTCCTTTAAACTGAAACAGTTTTGAATAATTCGAGCAGCGGTCGATTAAAAATTTTGACGAAACTTTCACCGGTCCGGCGATGTCGGAAACCGATGTTAACCCGGCGTTATTTATCGCGGTAACACGGTAAAAATAGGTCTGACCCGTTTGAGCCCATTCGTCATTAAACAGCGGTTCGTAAGCCGCGTCCGCATCGGTCAAATACCCGGAGATGTTTTCCCATGGTCCCCGCTCGGAAGTCGCCCGTTCCACAAAATAGAAGCGTGCGCCCGTTGAACCGCGCCATGAAATATGTCCAACGTCTTTCACGGGAAGCAAATAAGGCGCGGGCGGAGGTTCGGAAACCGCCAAATCGCTCCCGAGCCATTGAGAGTTAACATTAAAAAATATTTTAAAAATACCCGTTTCATCGTAAGCATTGCCCGAAGTAAAACCGGGCAGGTGGTAAGCCTTGTACAGTCCGTCGCCCAGCGGCTCGGAATGCCAGTAAAATCCGCCTTCCCTGTTATGGAAGCGTAAACTCCAGATTAACGCGCCGCAAACATCGGAATTTTTTAGGCTTTGGTCCAAAACAGCCTTTATCCCCTCGGAACTGATAAAGCCGAATTCTCCGAGGTAATAGGGCTTTTTCCCGGCGATTAATGAAATGTTTTCTTTAATGTGATCGATCATTTTCAGCGGATCGCCTTCGTAATGATGCGTGGAAAGAACATCGATGTAGGGATTTTCCAGAATTTCCTTGGTTATTTTGTTGTTTTGAATTCCGTCGTTAACCAAATGATTGGCGTCATTTTCTTTGATAAATTTTGCCATCTCCATGATCCATTCCGGAGGACAATTTCTTAGCTCGTTGCCCAGCTCCCAGATCATTATCGCTTTGTCGTCTTTGTATTTAACGCCGGTGACCGTGTTCTTCCGGTTCAGAATGTAGGCGATTGTCTTTTTGAAATCGTTTTTCAGTTGTTCGTCGTACCAGAAAGCCCCTTCCGCTTTTCCGCGAAACTGCGCGTACTGCCCTTTTCCTCCCATCCACTTCCAGTTGTCCATTAAAGGAATAATCAATCGAACGCCCAATTCGTTGGCAATAGCCAGCGTGGTGTCAATAACTTTAAAAGCACGTTCGTTGAATTTTCCCGGCGCTAAAACATGTTTGGGAGTTCCCGGTAAATCGTCCGGACGTTTAACGCTGATCACATAGGTTCGCGCAACCTTTCCGCCCATTTGTTTAACCGAAAGCAGGGCGTCGCGAATTTCAAAAGCATTCGGTAAACGCCAGGGATTGCGGCTTTCAAAGCGCATGTCGTCTTCGATTAAAAGCAGGTTCGGAATATTCACGGAAAAAAATCTGAATTCTTTTTCTCCGTCCGTCAAACGTCCGTCTTTAACGGAAATAAAAAATTTGAAATTGCCCGTTTGTTCTTTTTTCTGGCTAAAGGTTACGGCGATAAAACTTAGAACAATGATTAAAATTGACGGATAAAAAATCTTTCTCATTTCTTATTTCCTTTTAATTTAATTCAAGTAGTTCAAAACGCGTAACAGGAACATTAGCAAACCCGGCTTTGTCGCCAATCGCTTTAATTAAATCGTCAGCGGGCTTTGCTTAAAATATTTTCATAATATTCATTAATCGGTTCCGGGTACAGCTTTACGCCCTGCGCCTTTCTGAGAGAATCGAGTTTAAAGGCGATAGTTCGGATCCGTTTGTCGTTAAGAAGTTCTTTTTTCAAATAGCGCTTTAAAGAATCCAACGGAAGATTGTTGAATTTTTGTCTGTTCGATTCAAAATACCGTTCGATTTCCCGTGATGAAATTTTTACCTTTTTCACCAGTTGCCTGCGCAGAGTTAACTGCAACAAATAGTCTTCATAAATTTCGGGTTTTAAGGAAACGAATTTGTACTTTTTATCCAATCCCATTTCGCGGGCTTCGGCGGTAATAACCTGGTCGCGTATTACGTAATCCAGAGCCGTTTTAAAACTTTTGCGAACCGCCCGGTAAGGAACAAAATTTAGAGCGTAAATAAATTTTTCTACTGTCAGGGGTTTTCCGTTGATGTAAGCCAAAACTTCTTTGCGCAAATCCCACAGCGATAATTCAAGGGAGTGAAGTTCCCGATCCTGCAGTTGAAAGGTTTTCATCTGATCAAATTGCGAGGGATTGCGGCGCAGGAGTTTTCCCAGTTTGTTACCCACAACTTTCATCACCCGCGGCGCCACTTTTACGGAAACATTTCGCATTTTTTGTTCGATATAGTCCCTGGCTATCTTTTCTCCCTTTTTGGCTTCCACCAATTTGTAAATCTTGTCTCTGCGCATTTTAAACTCATCTTCGGTTACGAACGGGTCCAATTTCAAATCATCCGTAAAAATTATGTGGTAGCCGTAAGTCGATTTCACGGGTTCGGAAAAGGTTCCTTTCTTTTGCCCGAAGGCTGTCATGGCTAAATCGTACTCCAGTTGGTCCCAGTGCACCCAGCCAAGGTCGCCGCCGTTTGCCGCCAGTTGAGGGTCGTCGAATGTTTTGAGCGCCAGATCGTCCCAATTTGCCCCGGAGCGCAGCAGGTTGTATGCACTGTCCGCTTCTTCTTTTGTTTTAAAGAAAAGATGCTTAATTTTCCGCTGCTGGCGCGTGTAGGCATAAACCGCTTTTACTTCAGCCTCATCGATGCGGATTTCGGGTTTAATGACTTCCGCGTAATGGGCGTCGCGCAAACATTTTTCGCGGTAGGCGTTTACAAGATTCCGTAATTTTTCGTTGTTTTGTAATCCTTTTTTTCTGGCTACTGCGGCAAATAATTTTCTGTTCACAAGCTCGTTTAAAAATTTTTCTCTTAATTTTTTCGAATCATAAACTTTCGGATCTTTCAACAATTCCATATAAGCCAGACGAAATTCAGTGAGAGTAATTTTGTCATTGCCGATTTCCGCGACAACCCGATCCGCGCTTTTTTTCGCGCAACCCAAAACCACCAGAGACAAGGCAGCCGCCAAAAGAACAATCTTTTTCATCATCTCCCTTGGAACTATTTAGCTTTCCCGAATAATGCATTTTCAGTAAAGACAGCGATCATTTAATTATAATAATTCTACCGACCTTTTCACCGATTCCCGGCGCTTCGATATGATAGATATAGACGCCGAAGGCAATTTCCATATTGTCTTTGGACAAAACGTCCCACTCTTCGGAGCCGTTGGTCATGGTGGAATTGTGCTCCAGTTTGCGCACCAAAGAGCCGTCAACCGAAAAAATTCGAATCGTGCAATTTTGCGGAAGATTCATAAACTTAATGGAACGCGGACCCCGACCGCTGGTGTAGGGATTTTTAATTTCCCAGGATGCCGTGACGACATAAGGATTGGGCACAACCGTTATTTTATCCAGATTTTTACGGGCTTCGTTTAAATCGATTTTTTGCCCGCTGGTCACAAAAAGATACCTGGAATTATGGGTAAACGGAAAATCAGGATAAAGACTAAGCGTATCACCCGCCCCTAACAATCCGCCGTGATAATTAATAAAAGTGGTGTCCTCCACGGCGTTATTGAGCAGACTGAAGGTAATGACGGTCGAATCGTTCGGTAGATTTTCGAAGAAGATAATTCGGTCTTTTGCCGAGAAAAATCCTCTGGGAACCTCCGGATTTGTGGAGGCATCCACAAAACCGAAAGGAATTTCTTCGCCGGTTTGCTGATCGAAAATCTTGAAGTTTACATCGCTGGGGGGCACGGGAATGGGAGTTCCCGTTTTTTCCAGCAGCGGATAAACCGCGCTCGATTTCCCGACAATTTCATCGTAAAAAACGATCCGATATTGCCGCGGGTAGGAAATTCCCGGAACAAATCCGCCTAAATCGAAGGTGCCGAATCTTAAATTGTAAGCCGAATAATAATCGATGTTTTTGCTCCATTGAATTCCGTTGTGGATGCGCAATTTGGGAACGCTAAGAATTGCCGGCGCGGGATTATAGATAAATATTTCCATTCCCCTTAAAATGACGGACAGCGTACGCGGATTGCCGTCGTTATCCATGTACAGATTTTTGATCGGAATAAGACGCCCGTCTTTTTTGACGTATTCGTAAAACCAGACCGTATCCGGGTTGTCGGTTTGCGTTAAATCTTTCAGCACAAAACCGGTGGTCTTGGTGGGTAAAAGTTCATCGGGATCTTTGCCGTCCACCAGATGATCCAGATCGTTGTCTCTTTTATCCATTGACTGATCGAGGAACTGGATTTCAAATTCATGTCCGTCGGGAATTTTGTCGGGTTCGATAAAGTTGACCCAGACTTTTCCTTCGGTTATTCCGCCGCCCGCCTGATGGGGCTGAACGTCAAAATCGGGAGCTTTGTAACCGAGAGAAGGCGGAGTTGGTACCACCGCAACCACATTGCCCCCTGTTTTGACTTCCCCCGTGGGGCTGACGGTGACAAATTTATTTGTTTCGGAAGGAATAATGTTCTTTTCCACATCGCCCTTGTCAAAAGCGGTAACGGCGTAAAAATAGCGCACTCCGTTGACGAGAGGCGAATCCACAAACGAATGCACAAGACCCGTTTCGTTGCCTAAAAAGAATTGCACCCCGCGCCCCATACTTTTCGGGAAAAAGCCGAAAACGCTATCGACTTTGTCGAAAACGGCAAGGGGTTTTGTGTAATAGGCGTAGCCGTAGCCGTCGGTAATGGTTCCCGCATCTTCAAAACCGGGATCCGTTGCGCGGTAAATTTTGTAACCTTCAAAATCATAAACTTTTAAAAAGCGGTCGAAACTCTTTTCCGCCTTATCGTCCCAGTAAAGGGTTACCTTACCGTCGCCCACAACGGCTTGTAAGGTGGGTTTATCCGGAGCTACGGCAAAGTTGTAATTGGCGTTGTAGATATCCTGCACAATTTTTTTATTTTGAATTAAATCCTGCTCGTCCCAGCCGTACAACATAGCCACCGAAAACGATTCGCTCTGGTTTGGCATAAGAGGGAAGTAACCGCTGGAAAAAACGTAATCGGCGTCAACATTAATCAAATGGCTGTCAAAAAATCCGGGACGCGACACATTCCACATATCTTCATCGTTGGAATAGGTAAGCGATCCGTATTCGTAAAAGATGAAACTGGTCAAACCGATTTGATCCGACTCATCCACGTCGGTAATATCCACATTGGGTTCGCCCGGAAGATCGCCAAAGCCGGGCGTCGGCACGCCGTCGCCTTCTCCCGGGTCGCCGGTGCCCGGCTTGCCGTCGAGACCGGTATCGTCGTAATTCGCATCCCAGTCGCCGTCATTATCGATGCCGTCGTCCCGGCGTTCATCGATCATCAGATTTGAGAGCCCGGCGCCGGTTATGTAATCTTTCGCCAGATAATCCTGATTATTATAAACCGGATCGCGAATGTAGAGGTAGTAATAAACGGAATCCGGAGCTAAAGCGCCGTCCGATTCGTCAATGAGACCGTTCAGGTTATCATCGATTCCGTTGCGCGGGATTTCTTCCAGCGGCGCATTGGGCACTTTGAGATATTTTTTTCCTCCCACGACAAAACTGATGCCCTCCGCCGGCATTTCCGTAACCGTTCGTTCATAAGTGTGATAATCGATCAATACAATCTGGTCTCCCGGCGAATAGGATTTTAAAAAATCTTCTCTTCCGATAAGCTTGCCGCCGCCGGGCGCGTCGATCCCGTCCGCATCGTTATCGATTCCGTCCACGGCGTTTCCCGGACTTTCGAGAAAGGCAAAGCCCAGCCAGGGAACCGGCGAATATCCCGCCGTGCCGACATTATCCCAATCGTAGTTTACGGTTAAACCGATATCGCGATAAAAGATAGCGCAGTCATCGTCCCAGTCGGTATTCTGGTTGACCTTCGCTCCTTCGGAAGCGCCGACATTTAAGCCGAAGACCGTTTGCTTCAGCTCAAGTTCTCCGATATTGGTAATCTTGTAAATCCAGAAGATGCAGTCTTCCGCATCGGGATTTGACCATTGCAATCCGCGAATGGCTTTTTTTAACCCCAAACCGCCGCGGTCGGGCTGCGAGGGAATGGGCAGCGGTAAACGATAGCCCGAAACCTTCTTTTTAAACTGATAGTCGTCAACAACAAAATAACTTTCCTGATCGGCGTTTTTCTGATCTTTGCCGAAATAACCGTTCCAGTGATTTGACCAGCCCGGATCGATCGGATCGCCCATTTTATCGGGCCAGAAGGGCGGCCAGGTAAAAGCCTGATGACTCATGGCGACCGCGTGAAAAGGATCTTCTTCTTTCTGAGCGATATTGTAATAACCGGGCAGGGGTTCGAATCCCAAAAAATTACCCAGCGTGTCGTGCGAAAACATAATCGGGTCCCATCCCTGGCTAAAAACCACAGGCGTAACATCCACATAAGTCGTATCGCCGAGGGAGTCGATTAAAACGGGAATCCGCAATTTGCTGGCAACATAGCTCGAGGCGTTTCCCAATTGGGCTAATCCGCTGTTAATGGGCCATTCGCCGGCGTAAATTAAACTGTTGTCGCCTTTCTGACCGCCCAGCATTCCGTGATTCCAGAACGTCAAGCGGATTAAATTTCCCGAATGATCGTTACGCGCCCTGTACTGGGCATCTCCGTGTGTCTGCTGTGCCGGTAGTAAGCTCAACCAGGCAAATAATATCAGAATTGCAAAATTCACTATTTTCATGAGCCGTTAACTCCCATCTTAAATCTATTTGAGCTCTAAAATCAATGAGAATTTGTTAAGGGTATCCAGCCGCCCGAAATCTGCCAGGGCGTAATCCATAATGAGCCCGATTCCCATGACGCGTAAATTGAGTCCCACTCCGTAAGTTAAACCGCCTTCTCTGTCCTTTAAAAAGGATTCGCGATAACCCGCCCTGAGCGCGATAATCTTTTTGAAACTGTATTCCATCCCAAAGTTCATGTACTCGTAGTTATCGTTGGGATGAATGGCGTCCATGGCTAAAATCAAATCGTTGTTTTTCATATTAAAAAAATCTCTGAAAATGTTCATTGAAATACCGACACGGAATAAGATGGGCAGACTAAAATCATCGGTTTTAAGATCGGCGTTGATATTTCCGTTGTTTCCTTCGCTGCTCTCGTCAATATCATGCTGAACCAAAAGATCGCGCCCCTGTAATCGCATGCTCGGTCCAAAATTGGTGATGGACATTCCCAGGCGGATGTTCTTAAAATCGGTACGGTAAAGTAGCCCCACATCAAAGGCAAACGACTTTGCGCTGGTATGCCACAGGTTTTCCTGAATGTATTTAAAGCTTCCGCCGATGGAAAACTTATTGGTCAGGCTGCGGGCATAAGAAATGCCCATGTTAAAGGAAGAAGCCGAAACCTTTTCACCGGTGCCGTAGGGTTCGGTAACGGTGGTGCGCTCGATGTCGGGCATGCCCAGGTAAGTGATAAAAAAACCGAATGTGCCCACGCCGCGGAAAGGAATTGCCATGGCGACATAATCAAAGTACAAATCGGCTATGTAATTATAATGGGTAAATAAAAACTGTTTGCTGTTCATCAGCGAAAGACCGGAAGGATTCCAGTAGGTGGCGGTAACATCTTCGGCTAAGGTGGTGTAAGCCTCGCCCATGGCTAACGCCCGCGCTCCCACGCCTATTTTAAGAAAGGTTGCAGCCGAAGTTCCCACCCGCGAAACTTTTTGCGCAAAAAGCGACTGCTGGCACAAAAAAAATAAAATGAGCGCCACTAAACTGACAAATCTTTTTTTCCCGATCGGTCTGATATTCACGGTCATGTTATATCCTCATAACTTATCTATTGATACTAAACCCCAGCTCAATAAATCTGGGAGGGGTGTAAAAATAAGGATTGGCGAAATATTCCTGAACTTTTGAAATCTCCACATCCGGATCACCCTGACGATCGATTTGATTGACCCCCTGCAGCGTGTAATCGGGTTGACCGGTATCGGTGTAAACATTACGGGCATTTCGCATGTCTAAAAGATTGGTTATTGTTGCATATAAAGTCATGTTGTAATCATTAGGAAGATTAATCGTTTTTGATAAGCGTAAATCAAAATTAAGCGTCAGCGGTTTGCGGGCGCTGTTTTCGGTGAGTCCGACAAAGGTGCCCGAACCGGAAACCTCTCCGCGCGCAAAAGAAGGCGTGTAAGGAAAACCCGACGCCAAAGCCCCGGTTAAAGTGGCGTTCCAACCTTTATTATTGTAATTAATCACCGTGTTGAGCGAATGGGTTTGATCCCAGTTTAAATAGACAAGGGTCAAGCGCGGCGCCCGATTGTCCAGAGCGTCGTAATAGGCGTCCTGCGGATTGGAAGAGGTTCCCTTGGCAACCATATAGGTGTAATCGAGATTGATGTTGAGATGGCGGTAATTAATTGTGCCGGAAAAAGTAAGACCCTTTGCCGTGGCGTTGTCCTTATTGATGTATTTAAAATACGTTATTCCGCGATAAGTATCGATCGGAGGACTTATTCCCACCCAATCACGGATATCCCTGTAAAAACCGGTAACGTGAACATACAAACCATCACCCAGTTCCTGCTGAAGACCTATTTCGTACATCACCGAGCGTTCGGCGTTCAGGTCTGAGTTTCCAACCAAATTTTGCGAACCGGCGCCTTCCACCCAAAAATTCGGGTTGTCGTAAAGAAAGCGGAATTCGGGATTCTGGAAAAAATGACCGTAAGAAAAGTGAATAACGCCTTTTTCCGTAATGGGAAACGAAAAACCCAATCGCGGACTGATTTGGGATTTTGGCGACGACTTTTTGTACCAGAATTTTCTCCGCTCCGCGATGCTGTATTTGACCAATTCGCTGTCGGGCACGCCGGGAGCGTAATTTTTGTAAATATGGTCAAATTTAAAAGGATCGTAAATCTGCGGATCTTTGGGATCGGCAAGGATATTCCCGTTCGAGTTGAAATAATCGTACCTTATTCCGAGATTAACAATAAACTCCTTAAATTCGATCTTGTCCTGAATGTAAGCGGCAAATTCCCGCGGCTGGTAATTATAGTTCACATGAAAAGGAGAATTCACGCTCGGAATAATCGGTCGATAGGTATCTTCGGAAAATTGCAGAGTAAACCAGTTGTTGTTCAAATCATAAAAAACGGCGGACGCTCCCGCTTTAATCAAATGATTTTTCGTAACCTGACTGGTTATATCATACTTTAACGAATAGTAGTCAACTTTTTCCGCGCCGCGGTCCAACGGATTGCCAAAATAGGCAAAGTCGTTGGGATTTTGCGTTAAAGAAATATCGTTGGCGTTTTCGCGTCCGAACACATACAATTCAAAATCGCTTGTTTTGTCCGGCATGTAGCGGTAATCAAAGGGATCTTTGTACAAATAATTTTTGTGCGATTTTTTGTACAAACTGCCCTTGAATTCATAAAAAGTGCTCGGCGATAAAACCTGCTTTAAAGAGAGAATATGCGTAAAAACATCGGTGTAGTAATGTTTTCCGGCGTCGGGAACGTATTTGTAATTGTAGCCCGCAGTACTGAAATTATGATTTTTGTTCACGTACAAGCCGTAATTCATTTCCACGCTGTTGGAAAGCTTAAAGAATAATTTTAACTGTCCGCTGAAATTTTTATCCCAGCTTAAGGGGACTAATTTGTTGTCCGGCATTTTAAAGGTATGCAGCGTATCCATTGCCGGGGTTCGGAATCCCCAGGGCATAAAATATCTTTTTCCGAAAGCGTATCCCGGACGATTTGTATATCTTGCCGAAACGAAATATTTTATCCGCTTGTCGGTTAAGGGAATGGGACCCGACAGGTTTAATTGAATATCCTGATGTTTCCACGGCTGATAATTTCTTAAATAGGGCTTTTTGGTTAAATAGGGTTTTTGCTTGTAAATTTTTTGGTAATCGGAGCCGTATTTTGAAAAATCGAAAATGATGGATTTATCCGATCTTACCAAAGCCCTTGCCGCGGCGTGCGCCCATTTTTCATTATTCATTACATAAAAAACGTTATCGTCAAGGCTAAAATAATCGCCGAAATAACCGGTAATATTCCATTTAAAACGGTCGCTTCCTTTTTTTGTGACAATATTAATAACTCCGGATAACGCCTGACCGTACTCGGCGTTAAACGTTCCCGAAATGGTCTTCAACTCGTCAATAGCCTGATCGTCAACGCTGACGCCCCAACTGCGGTTAAGGGGATCGAGAATTTGCACGCCGTCAACCATGTAAGAGACCTCGGTTGAACGTCCGCCGCGAATGTGAATCTGATTATTGGCGTCTTTAACAATGCCCGCCTGTAACGAGATGATTTCGGTGACGGATCGAACGGGTAAAGCCTCGATTTTACGCGAATCGACCGAAACTTCGGTAGAGGTGAGATCCTTTTGCACCCGCGCTTTTTCCGCAGTCACCTCTATTACCTCGCCCTCGATTGTTTCGGGCGAAAGACGAATATTGATATTTGTGGTCCGATCCGCGCTGACCGAAACTTCCTTGATCCGGTACTCCTTGTAACCGATCATCTGGGCTACAAGAGTGTAACTGCCCGGCGGAATGTTGATGATGTAATAATAACCTTCCAAATCAGTCGCTGCGCCGTAACTGGTATTCAAAAGATAGATATTCACCCCGGGAAGAGGTTCGCCGTTTTGCTGATCGACAACCGTTCCCGCGATTTTACCCGTGGTTCCCGCGAAAATAAGAGAAATTAAAATTAAATGAACAGCGATGATTTTAACGAATAACTTCCAGCTTTTGTCGGATAGCGTCATTGAACCTCCGCAATGCTCCGTTTGATCGAATATGATGAAAAACTTTGTCTTTGAAAATTTCCTGCGACGAATTTAAAAAAAGCAGAAGCCGGAAAAACCGCTTCTGCTTTTTTGTCAATAGTTCAAAATTCTTATTTCAACAATACCATTTTATGCGAAGCGGAGAACTCGCCGCCCCGGAATTTTAACAGGTAGATGCCCGAACTCAACGTATTGCCGCGGTCATCTTTGCCGTCCCAGGTTACGGTATGCGTACCCGAAACCATCTTTTTATTGACCAGCGTTCTTACCTTTTGACCCAGAATGTTAAAAATTTCAACATGAACGTCCGTTGTTTTCGGAAGATCAAACCTGATGTTGGTGCTCGGGTTGAAAGGATTGGGATAATTATCGTAAAGTTTAAAAGATCTAACCGTTCCGGCTACTTCGTCAACTGCGGTAGGTCCGTTAATAACTTCGAGCAATCCCCAACTGCTTGGTCTCAACCAGTCTTCGGTATTGCCGCCCATTCCGCCCCATTGGGTAATCAACGTGCGTGATTCGTCTCCGTGGGAGGGATCCAAATCCGTGCCGTCGATGCGCAGCGGGAACAAAAAGCCGTCGGTTACGTCGATGTTGCCGTCCAACGCCAGCGAATCAAGCGCAATACGAGCTTCGATAATATAGCCGTCTCCGGTAAAGCTCTGGAAGATTGTGCTTTCGAGTCCGGGGAAATCATATTTGGCGGAAGCGCTCTGCACCTCGCCCCAAACCGTAAAACTGATTCGATAATCGGCTGTGCCGGGGTTCATCACATCTTTGTAACCGTGGTAGGCTTTCAGGTTTCGCAAATCGTAAAAGCCCATATAAAATTCAAGCGCGTCGCCCATCCATGCCTGTCCGCCCACGATAGGATCGCTGCCGGTGGCGTTAAGGTCGTCATCGGTAACTTTTGCCGAAATGTAAAGGTAGTCGGCGTCAATCACAAAAATGGCATTCCACATCATATCGGTGGAATTGTAATCCCAGCCTTCTTCTTCCGGTCCGCCAGCGGATTCGGGTTTAATCTGATATTCCTTGTAAGGTTCAAATTCCGTATCCAATCCGTCGAGCACAAAAGAATCGGAAAAATTTTCAACATAATATGCTTTAGCCGTAGCGCTCGAGGTTAAGGTAACGGGACCAACTTTGGAATCATCGGTTAACGGCGTCTCTTCACCGTCGGGACCCACTGCGGTAACGGCAAAGTAAAGCGTGGTTGTTTCGGGTTCTTTGGTGAACGGACGGAAATTCCAGTATTCGGTACCGTGGGGAATATCTCTGGCAATTTGAATAACGCCTTCGTCGCTCAGGTCCGTAATCGGCGATTTACTCATATAAACTTTGTAGGTTTCGCTTCCGAGTTTATTGTCAACCCATTGAATGTGAACAACCTGATAAGAAACCACCGCTGTTTCCACGGTATCGACCGCAGCGATAGTCTTGGGCGAAACGAGCGTGCCTTTGGGTTCTTCCACGCCGACAAGCGTAAAATTATCCCAATACACCGTGCCCGTCCAGGTGCTTGATTCCGACATATCATAAATCTGAATACCGACGGTGGCGCCGGCAAAAGGATTGACTTTGCCGTCATTTACCCGTGAAACAATATCGTACGAGATGGTAGTCCAGTCGCCGGGTTTAAATAATGTTGATCCCACTACGTATTTTTCTTCCGTCCATGACCAGGTGTCATGATCCTGAACAAAAATCGACAACTGCATGGTGGAATCCATGGGGAAATCGGCTGGCAGCCAGACGTCAACATCAATTTCGGTTGCGCCTGTATCGACACCCGCGGTATCCGCCCAGCCAAAATTTACATTACCGTTGGAAAAAGAAGCTTTTACATCCAGACTAAAATCCCAATCGGTCAGCAAAACGCCCTGCGTTCTTCCGGTTGGATCTTCGACGCGGGCAAGATTCGTAATCGCCTTATTCCATCCGGTGTTCGAAAATCCCTGAGTGCCTCCCGCTTCTTTTTCAAAACCGGCAAAAACCCATTTTTTAGCGACTTCGGTGGATTGTAACAAAACGTTGTCAACATAAACAGTGCCGCTCCATGTTTTGGAGTCGCCTTTCAAATCCCACGTTCCGAATTCCAATCCGAACTTTTGAATGGGACCGGCTGAAGCGTCCCAAGCCGAATTTAAAGCGTGAGCGGCTTTCATATCAAAATGAAGCGGATACCAAACATCCTTGGGTATGTCGCCCGCGTAATATTTAAAATCAAGCCAGGTCCAGTCATTATCCTGCGCCCAGGTTTTAATTAAGATCGAATCCGGCGTACCGGAAGGCAAATAGATGTACGTAGTAATCAACTGAGCGTTTCCCACATCAAGATTGGTTTTGGCGATGGCGCCCTTACTTTCCGTTGTGGCGGCGGCATCCAGAGAAAGAGCAAGAGAATTACCGTTAACTCCGGCGGGGTCGGTAGCCGTTGACAAATTGGTGATAAAATCGCCCCAAGCGATACCGTACCCGTCCGTGCCCGTTTCAAAATCGGCGACCGTAACCGGCAGAACACCCAAAAGGCTTACGTTATCGACATAGAAAGTTCCGGTGTAGGTTAAATCGTCTCCGGAAAGATCCCATACTCCGAACTCAAGTCCCATTTTTTGAATAGGACCTTCGGCAACGTCAAAATCCGCGTTCATTGCGTGCGCCCGTTCAAGATCAAAACTAAGCGGATACCAGACCTCTTTGGGAACATCGACGGCGTAGGTTTTAAAATCAAACCATGTCCAACTGTTATCCTGCGCCCAGACCTTGATTAAAATGCTGTCGGGAACGCCGGCGGGTAAGTAAACAAAAAACGTAATCACTTTAGCGCCTGTGGCGTCAATGTTCGTTTTAGCGACCGCGCCTTTTGATTCGGAAGCGGAAGCGTCAAAATCCAGGGCAAGTACTCCGCCGCTCGTCCCGGTCGGATCCGCCGTCTGATAAACATTGGTAATGGCATTTCCCCATCCCACATCAAATCCGTCCGTACCCGTCTCAAAATCTGCCACAACCTGCCCGAAAACAAAAGACAGGCTAAACAGAACAAAAAAGATTGGTAACAAAAATTTTGTGCGCATAACGCCCTCCTTATAAATTAATGAGTATTTGAAATATATGTTATTACCATCAAATAGTCTTCACAGAATCTCGTTCAACAAGCTTAGTCGGAACAAGCGTGGTTACAGGTCTGGTGAATTCGCCATTGATTTGTTGCAATAACAAGCGCACAGCTATGGAGCCCATTTCTTCTTTATAAACTCTGATGGTTGTTAATTGAGGAGTCGCCATTCTTGCCAATTCAATATCGTCGAATCCGATAATCGAAACATCATCGGGGATTTGCAAGCCCGCTTCTTTTACAGCCTGATAACCGTAAATGGCATTAATATCATTCGCCGAAAAAATGGCTGTCGGAGGATTGTTCAGATTCAATAATTTTTTTGTGTGTCCGTAACCCTCTTCGAGATAACCGGTTTGAACAAGATTTTCGTCAAACTCGATATTGTGATATTCCAAAGCCTTTTTGTAACCCGTGAACCGCTGATAAAAACTCAACCGTTCCAATTGCCCGGAAATAAAGCCGATCCTTTTATGACCCTTCTGAATCAAATACTGGGTTGCCGTGTATGCCCCGTGTTCATTGTCGATCAACACCTGAGTTACATTTTCCACATATATTTTCGGATCGATCAGAACAACGGGCAACTCGATTTTTTTTATTCTCTCAATAAAATCTTTGCTGAAAACGCCCACAAGAATGGTCCCGTCCACCTTTTGATTAGCCAAAAGTTGCGGCACTGAGATATCGACCTGGTTGGGCAAAAGATGGAGAACAAGATTGTAATTATTGATCGCCAATTCTCCTTCGATTCCCTCCAAAACGCGGGAATAAAAAGGATTTAAGGAAAGCGGTTTTTCTTCGCGGCAGAAAATGACACCGGCGTTTTTGGTTTTGTTAAACAGAGTCTCTTTTTTAATCTTCGAGATATCATAATTTAACTCTTTGGCGATATCCAGAATTTTTCTGCGCGTTTCCTCGCTCACGTCGGCTCTTAAATTTAACGCCTTCGACACCGTAGAAACCGAGACATTGGCAATTCGGGCAATATCTTTGATAGTAGGCATTGACTCTCCACGATAAATTTTCGAGTGTTTCGTTTTATTTACGAAAGTTTCGGTAAAAATATATAGGATTTCCCCCGCAAGGTCAAATATTTTTTCGCATTAATCGATATTTTTAAAGCGGCAATTCTGATTCTTAACATTCTATTCTGTTGTTTTTTATTGCCTTAACATTTTCGTTTTTTTTCGTTTAATTGCAAAATATTTAAGCAACCTTACAAAGCGGAGCAAAGTCGTCCAAGCATCTTAAGGCGAGCCGATTGTCGGATAAGGGCAGAATAGTGATAAAGATTTATCGGATTGCTTCCCACAAAAGCGCAATTTACCGCTATTTAAGCCAATTGTCGAAAGTTTCGTAAAACGGGTGCGGATTGTTTTTAAGGGAGGATTTTAAACCATGCCGGAATTCAAAACATCTGCTTTCAATTTAAGCGGGATAAAATTAAAGAAGCCGAAAGAAATCTTCCTCCGGCTTCGGTTCGGGTTAAAAAAGACTTATTTGCGGACTATCAGGGAATCGCTGTATTGAATTGAATCGACGGCATCGATCACATTGATCAGAGGAATGCTTACTCTGAAGTTACTGTTAATAACCCGCAACCATTCGTTGGCGATTAACGCGTGACCCAGATCCGTCGGGTGGATGCCGTCAAGGCTGTAAAAACCGCCGGTAATAAAATTCGCCGAGACAGTTAATCCGGCAGTATGAAAAGTGTTCGTGATTTCCTTAAAAAAGGAATACATATCCACAACCGGAATCTTCCTGATCAAACAAATCGAATCGATTGCCGCGTTGTAGTCGTCGATCAAATTTCTGACAATTTCCTGTTCGTTTTTATCGAGAATAACGTCGTCGGGCAGGGGTTCTCCGTTGCTGTTGGGGAACGAAGCGGGCAAACCGTAGCCTCTTTTGATGAACCCTTTAGCCGGTAAAAGAACCAGATCGCCTTCGGTTACGCCCGTAAGGGGAATCTGATTTCCGTTATCGTCCAACGCCGGGGTGTTGGTTACCGTGTCAATGACAACGCCGGGGACAGTATTGAAATAGGGCATGTCCAGAATATCCGGGATATTGGCTACAACCACCGCAGCCTCGGTGCTTTTCAAAGAATCCATTAACTCGGCGTAATACTTTGCAAAATCCTCTTTTGGCGTGGGCGGCTCCGAAACGTTATAAATCGCATTATACTGAGCGTAACTTAAAATATCGTACATCCCGATCCAGCAGAGAATTAAAGAAGGCTGGTAGAGTTTCGCCTGTTGAAATGCCGTTTTGTATCCGTAAGGATCGGGTAAGGGATTTCTCAGAATCACATCGATCAAACCGCTTTTACTCCGGCTGCGCAGTTTAGTTGTGGCTTTTAAAATATCATCTACGTAAATCCCGGGAATCGCCAGGTTATTGTAAGGAAGAGCCCAGAGCATCACCTCCTCGGAAATAAACGGCATGTTTATGGGATCAAAATCCGGATAATCCGCAAAGGGAACGGCGTAAATTACCGGATCGGGAACAACCGTTTGCGGAGTTTCGGGATTATCGAGGTATTTTAATTTGAGAATTCCATAACCGGCATAAGATTCCGAGCCTAACCCGGGATAAGCGATATAGGGCTGCTGGAAGTCGGTCGCATCGCCTTGTTTGGCAAGCAAGGCGACAAAATTTTTCCTTTGATGCTTTTCGGTAAGAGCCGCGGACTGATATCCGGCGATAATATTATCGCCAAGGGCGACTATCCTGCTGAAGAACATCTTTTCGGTGGGGCTCAGGATTGTACTTTTTAACTTCGGTTCATAAAGCGAGCATGCTGTTGCGATAATTAATAAAATTATCAAAAAGGCTGAACTGCGTATTATTTTTTTCATTGATATTGCTCCTCTGTAGTTCACTAAAAAGCGTAGCCCACGGTCAAGCCGTAAAGATTGGCTATTCCCGTGTATTTACCGTCAAAATTATTAACCGACTGCTTTATATTGCGATCATCCTGCAAAAGGATTTGGTAAGCAACATCCACACTCCAACTCTTTAAACGGTAGCCAAGCCCGATGGTGTAATTATGACGATCGTTTTCGGGTAAGGTCGGTTCCACATAAGCGGAAGGCACGGCGTGGTAATCCCACAGGTATCCGGCGCGCAAGGTAAAATGTGGATCCAGACGATATTCTATTCCGAAACGGAGGCTGAAGGAATCACTATAATTGCGCGGACTAACGGTCTCCTTTTCCCCTCCCACGGGGTCCGCAAATGTAACTTTCAGACGGTCGTAGGTGTGCCAGCCCATATACACGTAATTAAACTCAAAGCTCAGGTTTTCCGTCGCTTCATAGGCTATTCCGAGACCAAACGTTGCGGGCAACACTAACTTTGATTTGGCTTTTGTTTTTGCGGGAAACAAAGACGAAACCTCATTGTTTATAATCGGGTCGGTAGTGGTCGGAAAAGTAAATCTCGCTTCACCGTCGTTAAAATTCAGCGTCACCGAACTGCGATAAACGGCTCCCAGATGTAAGCGCTTAAAAAACGTGTATCTCAATCCCAGATTTATTCCGAAGCCGGTAGTGTTTGCTTTGAGTTTTGAATGTCCGAAAAGATTGCGCGGAGTAAAGAAGACGTCTTTTTCCATTTCGACATTTGCCTGAACAAGCGATACTCCGGCAGCCGCAGAAAGGTTATCCGTTAATTTAGCGGCAATTACCGGATTGTAATAAAAAGTTTGCAATTCCGTGCGAGTGGTTAATAGTCTTCCGACCCAGGGATGTTCTTTTGTTCCCCATTCGGTGGCGAGTCCGAACGGCGAATAGAAACCGAAACCCGCGGTAAGCCAGGGTTTAATGGAATAGCTTAAATACAAATGGGTGGGAAAGAACACATTTTTTTTGGCTTCCGTGTAAAATTTGGAATCCATTGTCGAGGGACCGGTGAAAGAGAATTGGGGTTGAATGGCGGTAGTGCCGACCGAAATTTGCCAACCGGAAAGTTGCGAAATTCCGGCGGGATTATAAAAAACAGCCGAGGGATCATCCGCGCGCGCAATAAACGCTCCGCCCAATGCGGTTGCCCGGCTGCCCTGCTCGTAAATCGAAAACCCGGATGCCAATACAAACGAGGCAGGTAAAAATAGTAACAAGAATAGCTTTTTAAACATGAAGCCTCCTAATCATTGCAGATACTGTATGAAAACGATCAAAACAATATAAAAGGATTTTATCAACAATCGCAACACTTCCTTTCACTAAGATAATTACATACGCAAAAAAAAAGGCAGAGATTCATATCTCTGCCTTAAAATCAAAAATAATTTAAAAAAAGATTACAGATTGATCTTGCCGCCGAATATTTCGGGTATAGTCAGCATATTTGGCAATTTGGCTATTTTTTGCAAATTTAGTTTCAAAGGCTGTTGTTCCTCAAGAAACTGCAATAAATCGATCATCGGGACATTAGCTCCGAAGGTCTCGTTAATAGAGGTGATAAATTCATTGGCGATTAAGGCGTAGCCTAAGTTAGTGGGATGCACTCCGTCAAGACTAAAAATGCCGCCCGACAAAAAGTTGGTTGTCAGGGTAACGCCGGCTAACGGGTATCCGTCCTCATCCGAGGCGTCCACCAATAAAGCGTTGATATCAACCAGAGCAACCTTGCCGCCGCTGTTTGCCGCCAAATCGGAAATTACCGCGTTAAAATCGGCAACTGCTTGTCTGGCTATCGCTTTTTCCTGTTTATCGAGAACGAATGCGGAAGGCAGAGGCGCCGACTTATCGAGTCCGAGAGGCACGTCCGCAGGTCCGTAAGTTCCCGAAACATCGCCGATATACGATTTTGCGGTCAACAATATCAAATCTTCCGCCGTAGCCTGACGTACGCCGTCGGTAGCCTGAATCCACAAAGGAATGTTGTTGCCCTGAACTTCGACCATGTAAGGAACGGTTGTAAAAAACGGCACATTTGTTACATCCGGAATATTGGCGAGCACAACTTTTGTCCCGGCATTAAGCAGCTTTTGCAGCAGAGAATTGTAAAGATACGCGAAGGTATTTTTATCGGTCGGGGCGGGCGGATATGTTCCGCCGCTTGTGGCGTAACCCAATACGTCATTATTTCCGATCCATAACGAAACCAGTTTAGGTTGCAGACTTAACGCCTGCTGTAAGGCAGTGGTGTTCCCAAAAGCGGGGTTGCGCAAAACCACGTCAATTAATCCCGAGCCGCTGTAACTCTGCGCTGATGAAATAGCGCTGTCCACATCCGCCAGAACAATTCCCGGAATTCCGAGATTATTATAGGGTCTGCCAAGTCCCGCTACTTCGGCATTTAAAAAAGGATTAAAGGGATCAAAACCGGTTCCCGCGTAAGGCACGGGATCGATTTTCGGATTGCCGTTTTCATCGAATCCGTTGAATTGTAAAATTCCCGCTCCCTTTTCGGTATATGCGCCCAGACCGGGCCAGCCGAGCAGCGGCTGAGTGAATTGATCATCAGATAAGCCCGCCTGTTTGGCGATTTGTTTGACAAAACTGTACTCCTGATATTTTGCCGTAAGAGCAGCCGATTGATATCCGGCTGTCAGACTGTTGCCAAGAGCGACAAAACTCATAAACAGCTCCTGCGCGGGCTGATTAAGCTGCACAGGATTGGATTTTTTAATCGATGGTTCTTCAAGCTTACAACCAGCGATAAAAAAACTAAATAAAATTAATACTAAAAATATCTTTAAAATTTTCATTTATATTTTCCTCCATCTTTTCCCATTTATAATGAGTAACCAAGAGTAAAGCCAAACAGATTAGCCAGACTCTTATAGGTTCCGTTAAAATTGTCCACAGACTCGGTGATCTTTCGATCGTCCTGCAACAACAACATATAGGCAAAATCAAAAGTTAAATTATTCCATTTATAACCGAACCCAATATTGTATATATTACGGTCGCCTTCCGGCAAAGATGGTTCAACGCGATTATCCGGAACAGCCTTGTTATCTTTTAAGTAACCGGCTCGAACGGCAAAATTATCGCTGACTCGATATTCCATTCCCAGACGATAACTGGCGGAATTTTCATATTTTCTTTCGTTAACGCTCTCGGTTTTACCCCCGACAGGGTCTTTGAACTTAACGGTCAGTACATCGTAAGAACTCCAACCGATGACAAAATAATTAAATTCAGCCGTCAACCGATCGCTGAAATCATAAGCGATTCCGACACTGGTGAAGGTCGGCAATTCCAGATCGGCGTCGCCCTTGGTATTCGGGAAAAGATACTTGAGTTCCGCTAACATCAATTGTTGCTGCGGATCGCTGGAATCGATGGAGGGATATTCAAACTGAGCGTCCCCGTCCTTGAATTTTAACATTACATTGCTGCGGTAAGCCGCGCCTAAAGTTAACTTTTCCGTAGGTTTGTACTGTATTCCGACATTAAAACCGTAACCCACGGTCGATGCTTTTAGTTTTGAATAAAGATCAATATCCCGCACCGGATAATTTACTACTTTTTCCAAATCCACATCGCCCATGGCAATGTCGGCTCCCACAGCAACCGATAAATTATCGGAAATTTTATAGGCGATTACCGGATTGATAAAAATAGTTTGCACTTTTGAAATTGTGGCAAGATATTTTCCGGGCCAATCTTTACCCCAATTGGAACCCAGACCAAAAGGAACAAAAACGCCTAATCCTGCGCTAAAGCGATCGTTAAAAGTGTACGAAACATAAAGATGAGGAGGAAAAAAGGTTTCTGTTTCAGCCTCATTGTAAAGATTCGGATCTTTAATGGTCGGACCAATAAAGCTCGCTTGCGGTTGAATAATTGTTCCTCCGATTGCAATATTCCACCCCTTAAGCGAAGTAATTCCGGCAGGATTGAAGAAAATTGCGCTTACATCATTTGCTTTAGCCACAAATGCGCCAGCCATAGCCATCGATTTGGCTCCCTGTTCGTAAATAGAGAACCCCGAGCCAAAGACCATGGTACTGCTTAACAATACAATTAACAACAAACCCAAGAGCTTCTTATGCATAGCACCTCCTTTGAATTAGTTCATTTAAACAAAAATCTTTTAAAAAATACAAGATTATCACCCATTATTCAACTTTTTAATTTTTCATATCAATTTATTTTTGTTAAATTTATCACTTGGTTATAAAATAATTTATTATTTGAGTCGATATTCATTCAAATATTTGTAATAATTTAAGAAGAAAAATCAGGTTAAGCCGATACCTTAAAATACGGAGCAATCGGGTCGGAATCCGGAAGCACCCGAATAATATTAAGCCGGCGCCGAAACATCCTTTTTATTTAGATAATCGTATTGTTCGGAATAATGGTACCTTTAGGAATAATAATTATTCCGTCGCGAATGGAATAAAATTCACCGTCCTCGAACTGTTTATTGTCTTTATTCAGAAGGTGGACATTGTTCCCGATCTGACAGTTCAAATCGATAATGGTGTTACGAATGATGCAATTATTTCCTATTCCCAAATTAGGAATCCCCCTTTCGATATTCTTTGAACGGGTCTGGATGGTTTCGTATCTGGTATTGCCCATAATAATCGACCTTTGAACCAGAGTGCCTTCTTCGATAAAAGAACGAATGCCGATAATGGAATTTTCAATAATCGATCCCAACAAAATACTGCCTTCGGCGATGATCGATTGATGAATTTGACAATTGTAAATTTTTGAAGGCGGCAAATACCGCGGATGAGTATAAAAAGGATGATTCTCGTCATAAAAATCGAATCTGGGAATCGGCTGAATCAGCTCAATATGGGCGTCGAAAAAGGCGCGGATCGTACCGATGTCCTCCCAGTAACCGTCAAAAAAGTAAGCGGCAACTTTGTACTTTTTTATGGCTTCGGGAATGATCTCCCTTCCGAAATCTTCATAGTCGGTGGAATGCAAAATATCGAATAACACCTCTTTTCTGAAAATGTAAATTCCCATGGAAGCCAGATGGGTTCTATTTTCGGGCTCGATGTTAAAGTGTTCGAACAACTTCCGATTCACCACAAATTTATCAAGCACTTCGTCGGATTCCGGTTTCTCGTAAAACTCCCTGATCCACCCGTCATCGTCGGTTTTTAAAATTCCGAAATCTTTTGTCTGCTCCCGCGAAATGGGTTTTACTCCTATCGTAATATCCGCCTTTTTCTTCAAGTGATATTCAAAAAATTTGCTGTAATCCATACGATAGAGATGATCCCCCGAAAGGATGATGATGTGCTTATCCGCAGATTCCAAATACATCAAATTTTTTCTGACTGCGTCGGCGGTTCCCTGATACCAATCCTGGCTCTCACTGGTTTGCTGAGCGGATAAAATTCGTACAAATCCGTCGCTAAACGTGTCGAAATAATAGGTTCTGGTTACATGACGATGCAGCGATTCGGTATTGAATTGTGTCAATATAAAAATTTTGCGGACGCCCGAATGCAGACAATTACTAATCGGAATATCTATTAAGCGGAACTTTCCGCCAATCGGCACCGCGGGTTTAGCTCTAAGCTTAGTCAGGGGATATAACCGCGTGCCTCTTCCTCCGCCCAAAATAACGGCTGTTAATTTCATATTAACCTCTGTTTAAGTTTTTAATGTGAATAAAATCAAGGTTTCCTTTTTCATCATAACCCGCCCGAAACAAATCCCTTTTAGATTCAGGTGACGGGTAACCACGCCCCGCTCTTTTAAAAGCCGTTCCGATAATTCAGCAGACAATTTTTTGCCCTCTGCAAAACCCCGGTCCTCCTGAATTAAGAACCTTTTGAAGTCCTGATTGTTTCACCGTTTTTAATAATCCCCGACTACTCCTCAGAAAATTAAGTCAAAAAAGATAATCATATTAAATGACCGGCTATTTTGTAAGATTTTCTTCCGATCAATACACAAAATTATCTCAATAAAACATCAACAGGCTACCGCGCATCAGAACCGTTCTCCGTAACATAATCTGCGATAATTTTTAATCTTCTTTTTTTAACGCCTTTTTATCGGCAGCCGTCCGTTGTATTCAACCTTCCTTCCTTAAAAAAAACAAAATTTTCGGGAAAGTCAATTTTCGACAGAGGCTGCAACCACATTTGCGATTAAAGATCTTAAACGAACCACGCTGCCCTGATCATGGGGATGAACGCGGTTGGTCAGCAAAATCACGACAACTTTGCTTTCGGGATCAATTGTAATCGAAGTGCCCGTGTATCCGGTGTGTCCGAACGCCCGATCGCCAAACAGGTCGCCCATATTCGAATTATAAACCGAGTGCGCATCCCACCCCAGAGTACGACCGAATTTTTCAAAACCCCGGGGAACTGAGATCATTTTGCGTACCGCCGGTTTGCTCAGAATACGCCTTCCGTTCCAGGAGCCCTCGTTTAAAAGCATGGCGGCATAAATGGCAAGATCGTCGGCTGTGGAAAAAAGTCCGGCGTTCCCCGAAACGCCCCCGTTCATTACTCTGGCTAAAGGATCGTGCACTTTTCCTAACAACACCTCTCCGTCTTCTAAAATTTCCGTCGCCGCGCAAAATTCCGTTCTCTCTTTCGGCGGATTGTAAAAAGTGCTCATCATTCCGAGCGGGTTAAAAATATTATCCCGGGTAAAATCGTCTAAAGATTGCCCGGAAATTATTTCAATAATGCGCTGCAAGGTAATATAATTAAGACAACTATATTTAAAATAGACGCCGGGTTCGTGGTGCCGCGGCGCGCGGGCAATGTAAGTAATCAAAGAATCCGGAGCGGGAGACCCGAACCGCTTTGCCAGTTCTTTTACCGGCGCATACGGAGGCAGACCCGACGTATGCGTTAAAAGGTGGATGATTCTGATCGGCTCGCCGGAATGATCTTTTTCGTTCTTTCGGCTAAATTCAGGAATAAACCGGTCAACGCGATCCATGAGGCGTAATTTGCCCCTGTCGATTAAGATCATAGCCGATGTGGCTGTGGCTACCGGTTTTGTAATCGACGCCAGATCAAAGATGGTTTTGACGGTCATCTTCTTTTTATTCGGAAGCAACTGGCGATATCCGTAAGCCTTTCGGTACACGACTTTGTTTTCTCGCGTTACCAAAAAAACAGCTCCGGGAATTGTGCTGTCCCGAATTGCCTGATTTATTATCTCGTCAGCCCTTTTAAGCTGATTTAAATCCATCCCTGCCTTTTCTGGGGAGACCACGGGCAATAATTGCGCATATAAAAAGGAACACCAAAAAAACAGAAGTAAGAGCAAAGATTTGTTAATCATAATTTCTCCGGAATTTTAAAGACCATGTTAATTTGTGGATTCCCGCATAATATACCAAATTTTTAATATTTATAAAATCCGAATTATGGAAAGATTTGGTTATATTCCGTATTTAATATAAATAAATCACAACTTCTTTCTGTTTTTTAAATATTTTACTTTAAGTTTGCAAATTTTTGACGAACATAAATTCTAATTTATATTAGTATTGGACGGAAAACAGAGTTCGGAAAAGAGAATATTATTATTTTAAAATGAAAACGCTCATTCATCATTTTAATTCAACTGAAATTTAACGGAATTCGATTTTTTGGATAAAAAACATAAACTCTAAATTAAACTCGAAGTTGGCTTATGATATCCATTTTCAAATCTAAAAAAGATGACAAGACTTTAAAAGATTATTTTGAAATTTTGCAAACAATTCCCATGGAGGTCGCGGCTTTTGATCCCGAAGGTAAATTTATTTTCGTGAATGAATATTATTTTACCAACGGCATCCCTTCCAAAGAATTTATCGGCAAAGACAATGAATACTATTTTTATCGGCTGGGGATCGATCCCAATGCTATTTCCGATCGTAAAAAATATTTTAATCTGGCGTTAAAGCAAAAACGGCTCATTCATTTTACCGAAAAATTATTTTTCCCCGATAAAAACAGAACCTACTATTACAAACGGATTTATAAACCCATTATCGATCCGAAAACCAAACGCGTGACAGCGGTCTTCCTTTTCGGCAGCAACTTAACGCATGTGATATTGTCTCAAAAAGAATTAAAATATCTTGCCTATCACGATAAACTAACGGGGCTGCGAAATCGTGACGCATTTTATGAACAACTGGAGCAATTAGTGCGGGAAACCACGCGCAACAAAAACAACATCAGCGCGGTTTTATTCATCGATTTCGATAACTTTAAAATCATCAACGATTCCCTCGGTCACGATTACGGGGATATTGTTTTAAGAGAAGCCACCAAGCGGATGCTGCATGGATTAAGAAAAACCGACCTCGTTTTCAGGCTTGGCGGCGACGAGTTCACCGTTATTCTGAAGAACCTGAAACGCGAGCTTGACGCCGGCAACGTGGCTGAAAAGTTGATCTATCTTCTTTCCAAACCCTACCATATCAAAGAAGAGACCATATCTTCCATGACGGCAAGTATCGGTATTGCGCTTATTCCCAGAGACGGACTCGATCGCGACACGATTGTAAAAAACGCCGATATGGCAATGTATGACGTTAAGAAAACCGGAAAAGGCGGCTACCGTTATTACGCCTCGGAAATGACGGAAAATTCGATCAAAAGGCTGCAGATAATCAACCAGCTCAGAGACGTCATTGAGCACAAAGATTTTGATAATCAGTTTAATATGGTTTACCAGCCGATTATATCGATGAACGGAAAAGCAAACAACTATAAAATTATCGGCATAGAAGCCCTGATCCGTTGGAACAACCCGTTATTGGGAGCCGTGCCTCCGGCGATCTTTATCCCCATTGCCGAAGAAAGCAAGCTTATCCAGTCTTTCAACCAGTGGATCATCCAGCGCAGTATTAATGAATTCAAACAGATTGAGCCTTATCATCGCAACGGATTTTACCTGTCTTTAAATGTTTCGCCCCGCGGACTTCACTCGGAAGATTTCAGCCGGAACTTACAAAACGCCATGTTAAGAAATCAATTGAACCCCAAATCGCTTCAGGTGGAAATCACCGAAACAAGTTTATTGGACGACGATCCGGCTATTAAAAAGAATCTGACAGCCCTTTCGGGAATGGGAATTCAATTAGCCATCGATGATTTTGGAACCGGCTACGCTTCTCTTAGTTATCTCCAGAGAATCCCCGCGCAAACCATTAAAATCGATCGCAGTTATATTTCGAGACTGAATATCGACGAAAAAGATCAGGACATGGTCAGAGCTATTTTGGCGATGGGAAGAAGCCTCAACAAAAATCTGATTGCAGAGGGAGTGGAAACCACCGACCATCTGCATTTTCTGGAAGAAAATTCCTGCAAACAATTTCAGGGCTATTTATTCAGTAAACCGTTACCGCTGGATAATCTTATCCATTTGATCAGCGAGCACAATATGGAGCTGACCTTGCCGTAAGAGGATCGGTTCATTGTTCATTCGGGTAGAGAAAACCCCACTGAGCCCGAAGAGCATCCATAATTTCCATAATGGTTATGGTGTCTTTCAAAGGCATAATATCGCTTTCCGTTTTACCTTCTCTCAGGCAGCGGACAACTTCTTCCGCTTCGTAATTATATCCGTTCCCGACCCACTGCGCTTTGATTAATTTATCATCCCGACCCGGAACGGAAATTGTAATGCCGGCTGGTCTGTAAATGGGACCATGAATTCGTAAATAACCGCGCGTACCGGTAATAATCGTTTCCGAAGGCGTGATACTTCTCAAAGATGCGTACAAATTCGCCATCTTTTCATCGCGATAGCGGAAAATCATACTTACCTGTTCATCCACTCCCGTCTTTCCCATAAAAGCCATACTCGCCATTTCGCTCGGAGCGCCAAACAGCCACTGGCTTAAAGCGATCGGATACACTCCGATATCCAGCAATGCCCCGCCGCCCAAACGGGGATCGAACAATCGATGCTTCGGATCAAAAGTCGGATTAAATCCAAGACCACCGGTTAACAAACGCGCTTCGCCAATCACACCGTCGGCTAAAAGTTCTTTCACTTTCGTCATCACAGGCAAAAACCGCGTCCACATGGCTTCCATCAAGAACAAATTTTTATTGCGGGCTGACTCAATAACTTCTTTTGCCTGTTTCGCGTTCAGCGTAAAAGATTTTTCGCACAGTACGGCTTTGCCGTGTTCAAGGCAGAGCAAAATATCTTCGTAATGACGTCCGTGAGGGGTTGAAATGTAAACAACCCGCACCCGATCATTTTTAACGAGCTCCTCATAGCTGCCGTGATAATACTTTACTCCGAATTTTTGAGCAAAACTTCGGGCTTTTTCCGCATCCCGGGAGCCGACCGCTGTTAATTCCGCGTCTTTAACAAAACGCAAACCTTCGGCAAAACTGTGGGCAATGCCTCCGATGCCCATAATTCCCCATTTGATTTTTTCTTCCATTTTACTTCCTTTCGATAAAAAACCGGGAATCTGCAAACAAGGTTCGTATTCTCCTTCCGCCCGAGCAAGCGCACGGTCGGACGCCACGGATCTGCGGCGAGCAAAAAGTAAACAAGAACGGCTTAACCGAAGGCGCTTCGGGTTCTTCTAAAAAAATTCCTGATCGAAGAACAAGTTAACGCGCTTTATTCCCTTTATTCCCCGCAGCTTTTTAATAAACGCGCCGTGGTCTATTTTGTGTTTCAAAATCACGTAAAACGATAGTTCAAGGTCGCCGTTTTCGCCAAGCGATTTTGCATTGATCAAACGGTAGTTTCGGCAATATTCATCCATCACGGGCTGATAAATCAGCTCTTCGTCTCCGGCGCCCGCGCTCAACACAAATTGCAGTAAAAATTCCTTTTTGGTGGGAATCATTAAATCGGTCCGCTTTAACAGAACAGCAACAAGCCCAATTCCGACCGCGCCGCCCAACGCCAGTTTATGAAGCCCCACTCCGGCAGCCATGCCTATTGTCAATGCAAAAAAGATAAACACAATGTCCTGAGTCTCTTTTACCGCAGTGCGGAATCGAATAATGGACATGGCGCCGACCAACCCGAAAGCCCGCGCCAAATTATTCCCGATAACCATAATCACAAGCGAGGTTATCATTGCCAGCACAATCAACGAGTTAACAAATGTGTTCAGATAACCCGGACCTTCATAGGTTTTTCTGTAAAAATAGGCGACAATTAATCCGCCGATAAAAGCTACCGCTAAATTTTTCAAGCCGTCCTGTAAAGAAATATTCCATTGAAATATTTGATACATGTCCTGAAACATGGAGCGCCTCTCTTTTACAAATTTGAAATCATTTTTACCTTTCCCTGACATGGAATTCTTCGGGAAAGGTTAATCCTTATTTTAAATAAACGCCAATACATTCCGGCGGTGCATCACTCCGAAATACCGCTCCGACTCCAGGCAGATGGTGTATTTGGACAACGCCTGCCGATAGAGCTGATATTTATGAATCAACCTGTTCAACCATCCGGGAAAGCCGTCACAAAACTTGATTTCCAGAATAAAAAATTCATTCATCACTATTTGCGAAAAATCGTCGCTAAACATATCTGTGGTTTTGGGGAACAATCGATAGCGTAAGTTTTTATCCAGCGTAATCCGTAAATCGCTGTTGTAATTCCCGATCAGCGGCTCCCGGTCATAAACAACCAAAGCGGTGGGAATTAGATTGCTCCTGAAAACATGATGCAAAAAATATCCGGCGTTTTGTCTCGCTTCTTTGAACCCTTTTAAATTTTCGACAACCAAATCCGGATTTCCTTCTTCAAGAAATTCCGGCACATCTTTCAAATAAATGGGCGCTCTGTTTTTCCAAACGTAATTTTCCCATTTCCGCTTAATCTCTAAAAACACCAGACTTTCGGAATCTCCGTAGTCGTAAGCGCGGATGCGCAATTTTTTTCGATACAATAATCCCTGGATCTTTTCATGATAAAACTGTAACCGATAGGTGTCTAAATAGACAGAGCGCACGATATAATCGCTGGTTTCTTCGGGCAGGTAACCGTCTCTGCGGGTAAAAAACAGCAGCTCCCTGCGGATATTTTCCATGAACCGCACCGGAACCAAAAATTTATATTCCATTCGCCTCATTTAAACCGCCTGCCTGTAAAGCGTTGATTAAAGGAAAGAGCGCAAAAAGTCCAGGACAATCTGATTGAGCTTTTTGCGCGTTACCACAATTTTGCCTTTTAAAATCATCCCCGGAAATAAAGACAGATCCGAATTTGGAATCAAAGCGTATCCGTAATTAAAATTTTTACCGGCAATGGTAATTGCGGTTGAACTTTTACTCAAAATCGTACCTTTTTTTATTTGTCCGTTTTCGGGATTTATTAAAGTTATTTCTGAATTTTTTATTAGAACCGACTGCGCTGACGCCGGCACCATCACAAGGGCTACGAGGTTTTTTACTGAATAAACGTGCAGTAAAGTATCGCCCAGAAAACGGTAAACAACACGACCGCTAAAAGGAGCGATCAAATTCAACGCGTTCCGCCGTTTTGTTAATATCGCAAGCCGATCTTGCAGCGCCGCAAGCTGCGCTTTGATGAAATTGATCCTTTGTGTTTTAGCGCCTGTTTTTAAAGCCGAAATTTTGGAACGAATCGCTTCCGCTTGTTTTTGAGCTTCGGTGGTAACAGCCTGCTGCACATCGTATTCTTCCTGAGAAATCAGCTTGTTTTTTAGCAGCTCTCTTTTTCTTTCCAGAATTTGCTTTTCGGCGGTTAATTTAGCCTGAAGCGCTTCCAACCGATGCTGCATCTCTTCGATTAACGGCTGTTTTTCTCCCGAAGCGTAAACCGTTAATTCCGATTCTTTTACCAAAATATCATTTTTCAAATCCGTAATTTCCTGATTAAGTAATTCCGAACGAATTACGCCCAGCGGTTCGCCCGAATCTATTGAAGCGGATTCAAACAGCGATTTTTGCCATTGTAAAGAGATTTGATCGCCGCGTTCAAAGGTAAATTCCGTTAATAAACGCTGCCTTCCCTGAACATGATTTTTAACTATCGAGGAAATCTGAGAATTGTTTTTGCGTATCACCAGCCATTCTTCGGAGGGTAAAAGTCTGGCGGGGATGGTGATCGATTGGGGTATCCTTATCGGCAGCGACAGAATTACAATCAATAAAAAAATGAAAAGAACCGATAAAAAGACCTTCTTCTTAAAATCCATTTAAAAATTGTCGCTCCCTTTATTCTTAATGAAAACCTAACTTATAATTAACAACCGCCAAAATCAAATGGAGTTAAAACAGGTATTTTAAAAAGAAAATTATTAAGAATGTTAAAAGAAAAGCCCGGAAACTCCGGGCTTAAAATACAGAAATCATAAGGGCTGTCATTTTAGTTTAAAACACTGCTCCCGCCGTCTCTTATGAAAAATCCTTAACCGAAAGCTAAAATCACCGCTTTTTGAATAATGCGAAGCCTTCCGAATTTCTCCGTTTCCGGACCGCAGAACAGCGGAATTACAGCTTGTAAAATTTTTTTAATGATTTGCTTTCATCGAAAAGCTACTTCACCCGGTACCAGGTCTGGGTTCGATAGAAAAAAGCAATATAGCCGCGTACCTTTAATTTTCCGTCTTCGATCCACAGCTTGCAGCGATAAATTTTTCCCTTCTTGGGATCAAGGATGGTTCCTCCCGTGTATTCATTGCCATCCTTTACCATGTCCTTAATTATTTCCATGCCCAACACCAGTTGATCTTTTCTGGGGTCATCATCCGGGCATTTGTCGCACTTGGGATTGGGATCTTCGCCGGGTTTGCGAAACAGCGAGTCAACCCGTCCGTAGAATTTACCGTCTCTCATGTAAATTTCCACGATGGATTTGGGTTGATTCGTTTCATCATCAATTGTTTTCCATTTGCCGATAATCGGATCCTGCTGGGCGAAACTCAACTGGCTCAAGCCCAACAGAATCAACACTAACAAGATTGTGAAATACTTGCTCATACTTAAATCTCCCTGTTTGGTTCAATTAAGCGGATTTAATTTTACTAAAAAAAGGATTTTCGCACTAAAATGCAAAAGTTTAATTTCACAAAATACGTTATTCAATCGCTTTAATTTAAGGTATCGCACGAGCGGCGGAATGGGTTTTATCATTCTTTTCCCGTTACAAAATTTTCTGTCGTTAGGCAAAAATTTCGTTAATCAGGCGAACGGCGTAATCCTGATCCATGAAAAACGGACTGGTTGCCACGGTAATTAAACACGCCTTTTCGATCCATTGCCTGATGCGTTCAATCTTGTAGCCGTCGTCAATGTAGCGCATCTCGGGCGCGAATACATCCAGATCCAAATCCAGAATCAGGGGCTGATCGAATTCAATATCGAAATCCTTGCTGGCGTTAATTACATGCGCTTTTGAAAACAGCTTCAGCGCCAGAGCGGGTTTTATGAAATTCCCCACATTCAATGTTCTGTTAGTATAAGCAAATACTTTTTCCAAATCCAGATTTCCGTTCAATTTAAAATCCGGAAAACGGGGCGGATCGCGCATATCCGAATGCTGATCCACGTGCACCAGCGGCAATCCTGCGGGAATTATCCCCTTTTTAAACCCGTACAGCCAAAAGAAAAAGGCGTGGTTGTGATTGTCAAAAACGAACGTTTCTTTGCCTTTAAACTGCGTGATTACAAACTTCTGCAGACCGGTTTTATTGTGTTCGATGCCATCCTCTATTTCGGAGAATACGATCTCTTGTCCCGCTTTTACATCTTTCAATGTTCCTTTGCAAACAGGCGGAATAAAAATCTTTTTGTTCACCCGCCGGTCGTAAGAAAAGGCGTTATTGCCTTCGGGTTCTTCGAGATAAAAACCGTTGTAAAATAATTCAACAGCGGGCAGTTCAAACTTCAACTTCAATCCCTGTTTTTATTTCAGAAGATAAAGGCTGCCGGCGCGGAGTTCAAGCCTTTTGCAAAAACAAGCAAAAAGCCCGGTTTTCCGCCGGGCTTTCGTCGTTTTTAATTTAACGTTAAATCGCTTGATATTTTCGGTAATGTCCAAATGTCAAACCGCATCCAATTCCCGAACCGCGTCTATTACTGTTCCGTCCCGCCATTCAATAACCGCCACCACCCGATCCTTTGTTTTCGGTTTTTCCGGCTTGCCGGTTATTTCGATAGCCTTTTCATGGAGTTCTTCGATGGAAACCAGCGGCAAATCGCTTCCCTTTAAACGGTTAAGCAGATCATGTCGTTTGGGATTAACGGCAATACCGTAATCGGTCACCACGGCGTCAATCACATCGCCCGGCGCCGTAATGGTGTGCACGCGGTCAACGATAATCGGGTTTTTCTTGCGGTACAGGGGAACGGTAATAATGGTCATATAGGCATCCGCGGCGTCCTGAAATCCGCCGATTCCGTGCAACAGCCAGCCGTCCGAGTGTGTGTTGACGTTTACGTTAAAATCCAGATCGACCTCGGTGCCGCCCAAAACAGAGGCTTTGACCAACGGCGCGAAGCATCCTTTTGTGTGATAGTTGTACGAAACAAAGGGGTTGGTTTCGATGTGGTTCCAGTTGTCGCGCAGCGATTCCACGCCGGCAAGATCGAACGATTGTCCGTCAAGAATAAAACGGGTCAATCCCTCTTTAAGAATGTCAACCAAAAATTTTGTGGATCCGCCGCGCACAAAATCGGCGACTACTCTTTTCTCGCGCATGTAATCAGCCACGTATTTGACAAACGCCAAAGACATTCCGCCCGCTCCCGCCTGAAAAGAAAAACCGGATTCGTCCATCAAACCGCTGTCACGAACCAACTGCGCGGCGTAAGCGGCAATCTTTAAACGGTTGGGGTCTTCGGTGATTTTGGTGGTTCCGGAAACGATTTTTGTCGGATCGCCTAATTTTTCGACAGGTACCACGTAATCGACATTGCCGCCTTCAATGGACCAGGGATAGGTCGGGAAAGGCACAAGATTATCGGTAACAACGACCACCTTATCGGCATAAAGAGAATCGGCGAGGGCAAAACCGAGAGGACCGCAGGCGGAAGGTCCGTAAACGCCGTTGGCGTTGCCGTGGGTGTCTGCGGTCGGCGCCGCAATAAACGCAACATCGATGTGCAAATCGCCGTCCTGAATGGCACGATAGCGACCGCCGTGAGAACGGAGCACGGCGATTTTTTCCATTCCGCCCACGGTACACAATCTGCCCACAGGACCGTTCATCGATCCCTGAATTTGGCTGATTACGCCTTTTTTGATGTGATCTACCAGAGGCTCGTGAACCGGGAATAAAGCGGAAGGCGCCAGAACCAGATTCTTGAGTCCCCTCGCCGCCAGCTTTTCCATCACCATGTTCACCAGATAATCGCCGTTCCTTAAGTGATGATGGAACGAGATGGTCATGCCGTCCCTTATTTCGAGCCGATCTATGACTTCATCCAGATTTTTTAACACCTTGCTTCCCGTGTAATCCGCGCCGCTCGGAATGGGGGGTCCCGCTTTTTTTCCCGCAGGTCTATGCCCGCCGATTCCTTTGAACGGGATTGCCGGGTTTCCGTTAATTTCCGTGGGAACTTCCCGTCCGAGGGCATTTTTTACCATTTTCATAACAGACTCCTGCCATAATTTTTTAATCTTTTCTTGTGCTATGTTTTTTTAATGTCTAAATTATTAACTACTCCGGTAGGTAATATAAACAATAAAAAATACTCAAGGCAAGATGAATCAAATTTTAGATTGGATGCAGAGCTTAGGTTTCAGTCAATACGAGGCAAAAGTCTATCTGGCATTGCTGCAGCAGCCCGATGTAACCGGCTACGAATTGGCTAAGAATTCCGGCGTTCCCGCCTCAAAAATTTACGCTATTTTGAATAAATTGATTGCGCGGGAAGTGGTGCAAGCCATCGATTCCGAGCCAAAGAAATACATTCCCCAGCCGCCGGATGATATTTTGTCGCGCATGCGCGGCGACTATCTGGAAACCATCGACCTTCTGTCCGAAAAACTGGATCAACTGTACAACCATTCCGATACTTCCGACGACCACATCTGGAATCTCACGGGACGCAACAGCATTTTACGCAGGATTCTGGATTTTATTAACGAAGCCCGGGATCATCTCTATCTTTCGGTTTGGGATGAAGAGGTGGATGAAATCGCCTCCTGTCTGCAAAAAGCGCACCGCCGCGGCGTGCAAATTTCGATTGTTCATTTCGGGCAGCGCCTGCTGGGAATCGGCAACGAGTTCAAACACGGTCGGGAGCATCAAATCCGTATCCAGCGCGGTGGAAGACGCATTGTGCTTATTGTGGACGATAAAAAAGTTATTCTGGGGCACTTCTCGGAAGACGGTTCCAATACCGCCGCCTGGACCACCAACAAGGGGCTGGTGCTTTTGGCTAAAGATTACATCATTCACGATATTTACTCTATTTTAACCGTGCAAAAATTCGGCGAAGACGCCACGGAAATCTTCACCGAAATTTAAAATGCTGATTATTGAAAGGAGAACACAATGAGCGACCTGGCATGGAAATCGGCAATCACCAAAGTAGAACCCAATAAGCTTCTGATCAGAGGCTACCGTTTGGACGAACTGATCGGAAATATATCTTATCCGCAGATGGTTTACCTTTTATTCAAAGGCGAACTTCCCTCGCCCGAAGCGGGCAAATTAATCGAAGCCATTTTGGTTTCATCGGCGGATCACGGGACCACTCCTCCCTCGGTGCTCAGCGCACTCACCGTAGCCTCAACCGGAGCGCCGTTAAACGCAGCCGTTGCAGCCGGAATATTAGCCATCTCCAAATTCCACGGAGGCGCTATCGAAGACTGCATGCGCATTCTGCTTCAGGCAAAAGAGATATCCGCCGAAAAGGAGTGTGATTTTGAGGAAGCGGCTGCACTTGTTATCAACAAATTCCGGGAAGAGAGAAAGCGCCTCTCGGGTTTCGGGCATCGCATTCACACCAATGATCCCCGCACCAAAAAACTTTTTGATCTGGCTGAAGAATCGGGTTTAGCCGGCGATTTTGTCAAACTGGCACAAGCCTTTGTGAAAAAACTGAAAGAAATAACCGGAAAAAACTTACCGTTGAACGTGGACGGCGCCATTGCGGCTTTACTGTGCGAATTGGAGATTGATCCCATGTTAGCCAACGCCTTTTTTATGATCGCCAGGGTTCCGGGGTTGGTAGCCCATGTTTATGAAGAGAAAACACGCTACAAGCCCATGCGCAAAATCCATCCCACGAACGTCGAATATGACGGACCCGCCGAACGTTCATTAAAAAAGTAAAAAATTACAAGGAGAAAATTATGAGAAAAGAACAGGTTTTAGAGCTTTTACCCGAAATCGAAGAGATTCATGATAAAGAATTGAAAGAAAAAGTTATTGCCTGCTGGGAAGAAGCCATTGATTATCGCGACTGGACAAACGACGAATTGCGAAGCATTCCCTTTACGCTGCTGGCTGAAAATGTGAAAATACATTTTATCGAACACGTGCGCACCTGCTGCAAAATGGCTATTGCCATCGATAGAGTTTTAGAGAATGCTTACGGCGAACGGCGAACGCCGGTAAATCGCGATTATTTGATCGCCGGTTCACTTTTAGCCGACGTGGGAAAACTGTTCGAGTACGATAAAAAATCCGACGGCGCTATTTTTAAAAGCGAGTACGGTAAAAACCTGCGCCATCCGTTCAGCGGGGTGGGACTGGCGTTTAAGCACGGACTTCCGCCGGAAGTGATGCACATTATCGCCGTGCATTCCAAAGAAGGCGCCGGCGAAAAACGTTCGCCCGAAGCGATCATTTTTCATCATGTGGATTTCATTGATTTCGAATTAGTAAAATAAAAAGCCAAAGCGCCGAAAATTTAAATATTTTCATGGGTTTTGTTCATGGTAATGAAAATATCCGATAAATTATTGATCGCTCCTTTGAAGTCCTTAAAACTTTTGAGGGCAAAAAGCCGGATGTTGAAGATTTTAAGCGATAAAATTATCGTCGGCGTGCTCAATAATTTGCCGGTAATTAGTCGGTTTTAAGCCTGCTAATTAAAATTGATTTTATTTCGGCGTTTTCTGTGGCAATAAAGAAAGGAGAAAATAATGCCAAAGTACAAAATCGCCTGGTTGCCCGGTGACGGGGTAGGTAAAGATGTTATGGATGCCGCTCGCATCGTTTTGGACGCTCTGAAGTTCGATGCCGAATATTTTCACGGCGATATCGGTTGGGAATTCTGGAAACATGAAGGCGACCCTTTACCCCTGCGCACCATCGATCTGATGAAAAAAACAGACTGCGCTTTGTTCGGCGCCATTACATCCAAGCCCAAAGAAGAAGCGGCTCAGGAATTGGACGACCGTCTTAAAGACAAGGGATACGTTTATTTTTCGCCCATCGTACGCCTGCGTCAGGAATTCAACTTACACACAAATTTACGCCCCTGTAAAGCCTATCCCGGCAACCCGTTAAATTACAAAGAAGGCATCGATCTGGTCATTTTCCGCGAGAATACCGAAGGCATGTACGGCGGCGTGGAATTTCACCCGATCCCGCAGGAAGTTTTTGACGTGCTCGACAAACATCACCCCAAAATGGGAAAATTCCGCCAATACGGTCTTGAAAACTTAGCCCTGTCCACGCGGATTATGAGTCGGCAAAAGTGCGCAAACATCGTTCGTCAGGCGTTCGAATACGCCAAAAAGCACGGACGAAAATCGGTAACCGTTGTCGATAAACCCAATGTTCTGCGCGAAACCGGCGGATTGATGATCCGTACAGCCCGGCAGGTGGCGAAAGATTATCCGGACATTCCGATGTACGAAACCAATATCGACGCTCAGGCAATGTGGCTTCTTAAAAACCCCTTTGATTATGACATCCTCGTTGCGGAAAACATGTTCGGCGACATTATTTCGGATTTAGCGGCTCAATTGGTCGGCGGTCTTGGTTTTGCTTCCGCCGGAAATATCGGAGACGATTACGCCGTGTTTGAACCGACCCACGGCTCCGCTCCCAAATATGCCGGACAGTACAAAGTGAATCCCATGGCAATGTTGTTAGCCGCCAAGCTAATGCTGGACTGGCTGGGCGAAACAAAGGACGCTCAGCGTCTGGAAAACGCCATTGCCGCGGTGATTAAAGAAGGCAAAGTAAAAACCTACGACATGGGCGGCGACAACACTACTCTGGAAGTCGCCGAAGAAGTCGCTCGTAAACTGTAAAAAGGAGGCGGGATGGAAAAACAATTCATTACCTATAAATTAGCCGAATTTACTAAGAATTTAAAATTCGAACATCTTACCGAAGAGACGGTAAACAATGTCAAACGATTTTTATTGGATTCGATCGGTTGCGCATTCGGCGGAAGTCTTACCGCCGATGTTGACATTATGCGTTCTTTTTACGATGAAATGGGCGGAACGCCGGAAGCGACCGTCTTTAATTCGGATAAAAAGCTGCCCGTGCTCAACGCCGCGCTTCTCAATTCTTTAATGATTCGCGCTCTGGATTACAACGATATTTACTGGGAAGAAGACCCTTCGCATCCAAGCGATTTGATTCCCGCGGCGCTCACGCCGGCGGAAGTTTTGCACAAAAGCGGCAAAGATTTGATTACCGCCATTGTGATCGCTTACGAATGGGAACAGCGGTTATGTGAATTTGCCAAACCCGGTTTAAGAGAACGAAAATGGCACCACGCCACGCTGACCGGATTTGCCGCTCCTCTTGCCGCCGCCAAAATTCTTGATCTTTCGGTGGAACAGACGGTTCACGCAATAGGCATTTCGGCTTCGCATACCTTTACGCTTGGAGTGGTCACGGCGGGTCATTTGACCATGATGAAAAACACGGTAGATCCCATGGCAACGCAAGCCGGATTGCAAGCCGCGCTGTTAGCAGAACGGGGCTACGAGGGACCCGCTCACGTTATTGACGGAAAAGAAGGCATTGCGGATACTCTGGGAGGAAGATTTGAACTAAATATTTTGACCGACGGTCTCGGCGAAAGCTTCCGCATTAATCGCTGTTCCATGAAAGCCTTCCCTACCGAGGCGCTGACCCATACGCCGCTTTCCGCGATAATGAAATTAATGCGCGATAAAAACATCGACAAAGATAAAATCGAAGAGGTGACCATTGAGACCATTGCCCGCGCCGCCGATATTTTAGCCGATCCGTCCAAATACGATCCGCAGACCCGCGAAACCGCCGACCACAGTTTGCCTTATTGCGTGGCGGCGTGCATTGTTGACGGAAGCGTAACTCCGGAATCTTTCAAAGAAGAAAAAATCTTTGATCCTCAAATCCGCGCCTTGCTGCCCAAAATTAAAGTGGTGGTTAATGAAGATTTTGAAAAGACCTTTCCGGCTCTCAAACAAGCCGCGGCTCAAATCAGAACCAGCGACGGGCAGAAGCATCGTATTGTTCTTGATTATCCGATCGGCGATTACCGCCTGCCAATGGATGAAGACACGCTGCTGAAAAAATTCGATTCCATGGTCCTGCCGGTTACCGGACAAAAACGCCGCGACGAAATCGTTGACATGATTAACCGTTTGGAAGAATTGGAAGATGTTGCGGATTTAATGGAATTATTAAAGAAATAAATTTCAACAAGATTGAAATTCAAATTTAAAGGCTGCTTGAATGAGCAGCCTTTTTTAATTTGTTACGCGTGTAAGAGTATAAGCGTTAAGCTGAGCAAGCTACTCTCACTTGCTACTTGATCCTTTTTCCTTGTTCCTTGCCCCTTATGCCTTGTCCCTTGAATGTAAGAGTTAAGCGGCTTCTCCATTCACTCATCACGCTTCACGCATTACGGCTTTTTACATGTAATTTATTGTTTTGTTTTCAGTTAAAGACCCCCCTTTTAATTTCCCCCCTGAAAAGGGGGGAACGCCGAAGGCAATGGGGGTCTTTACTCAAACCACACAATATCTGAATTT
>JAADIP010000226.1:0-4415 GCA_013151275.1 Calditrichota bacterium
CTTACATACTAGTTTTTACGATTCATCTTTACTGCATTATCCTTCCGATATCAGGAAATCTTCTCCGAATATAGCCATTTTTTTCTGATATTGGAAGAATTTATTTATGTTTGTTGTCCTTTTTTTTCATGTACATTTTGGATTCCTGCCTTCTGCAACAATCCGATCCTAAAGACCAAGCACAAAGCATTTACCAAACCTCTCAAAAAACAATATCCTGTCTTTTCCCGCTGCACTTTCATGAATATGATGTCTGCGCTTGCTTCGACTAAGAAGGGTATTAACTAAAACATTTTCTTTATTTATATGCAGCTCCGCCAAGTCGGTTACACAGCGTAGTCAAAAATAAACGGTTCTTCGGGCGTACGCTGTCCGCCGACAATAAAAATGCTCTCCCTGCAATATGTTCACTTTACCGGTAGATGTGGGTTTCAAACCTACTGTTTCGCTCAACAGGCTGATCTATGCTGAATGAGTTGATTTTTGGTGTATTCTTATAATGCTATTTAATATAAAAACAATGAAATGAATATCAAATTAAAAAATACAGCCGGTTTTACTTTTTTTCTGTAAACCTATTTCAGGACTAAGGACGTGATGCGTGACGAGTAAAAGAGTTACAAAGTTACAAAGTTACAGAGTGACAAAGTAACGAGTAACAAGCGACCGGAAAAGGCGCTTAACTCTTAACTCTTAACCCTTATACGCTTAACGAAGAATGTTGAATGCTGTTTTCTCCTTTATTGTAAGGAAATTCTTTCGGCGTAAATTCCGGGTTCCCGATCAGTAAAAAAAAAGATGGGGCGTTAAACCCCATCTTTCCCACCTTCAATTTTGCAAGTCAACAATCAGCGGTTAAACAACGCCCTGATCCAGCATGGCGTTGGCTACTTTTAAGAAGCCGCCGATGTTTGCTCCGTTCACATAGTTTCCGGGCGTGCCGTAAAGTTCAGCCGTTTCAACGCATGTTTTATGGATGCTCTTCATGATGTGGCGCAGACGGTTGTCAACTTCTTCTCTTGACCACGGCAGGCGCATGCTGTTCTGAACCATCTCCAAACCGGAAACCGCTACGCCGCCGGCATTGGCTGCTTTTCCGGGTCCGTACAGCACCTTGTTTTCCAGAAATACCTTTACTCCGTCGAGGGTCGTGGGCATGTTGGCGCCTTCGCTGACCAGAAATACGCCGTTCTTTACCAGATTCTCGGCGTCTTTGCCGTTGATCTCGTTTTGAGTGGCGCTCGGGAACGCGCAATCGGCTTTGTGATCCCACATCGGATTGTGATCCAGATTCGGATCGGTGGGTGTGTAAACGGCGTTTTTGAATTCCTCTACATATTCTTTGATGCGACCGCGACGCAGGTTCTTGAGTTCCATTACAAAATCCAGTTTTTCACGGGTAATGCCTTCTTCGTCGTAAATGTAACCGCTTGAATCGGAAAGGGTAACTACTTTGGCGCCCAATTCGAGCAGTTTTTCAACGGTATATTGAGCAACATTGCCGCTTCCGGAAACCAGACATACCTTGTTTTCCAGAGTCTCGCCGCGCGTTGCAAGCATTTCGGCGGCAAAATAAACCGATCCGTAACCCGTGGCTTCCGGACGAATTAACGAACCGCCCCAATTGATGCCTTTACCGGTTAAAACGCCGGTAAATTCGTTTTTCAGCCGTTTGTATTGACCGAACAGATAACCGATTTCGCGCGCGCCGACGCCGATGTCGCCTGCGGGAACGTCTGTGTTGGGACCGATGTGGCGGTACAATTCGCTCATAAAACTCTGGCAGAAACGCATGACTTCGTTATCGCTCTTGCCTTTGGGATCAAAATCTGAGCCGCCTTTACCGCCGCCCATGGGCAGGGTAGTCAGACTGTTTTTAAACACCTGCTCAAAAGCCAAAAATTTAAGAATTCCGAGATTCACGGAAGGATGAAAACGCAGACCGCCCTTGTAAGGTCCGATGGCGCTGTTCATTTCGATGCGAAAACCGCGGTTAATCTGAACTTCGCCCTGATCATCCAGCCATGGCACGCGAAACATGACCACACGCTCGGGTTCAATAATACGCTCCAGAATTTTTGCCGAGCGGTATTCCGGATGCCTCTCATAAACCAGACTTAACGATTCGGCAACCTCTTCCACGGCTTGATGGAATTCCGGTTCGTTGGGGTTTTTTGCCTTAACTTCCGCCATCAGATTTTTTACGAAATCACTCATGATTCCTCCTTTCAGATGTCATGTTTTCAACTTGATTTATGGTGATAAAAATAATTTTCCCGAACAAGAGGGGAGGAAACAATAATTGTGAGCATTTTGAAATATTCATAACCGCGCTCTGTTCTTTTAACGGTAATTCAAAAGCAATTTACGAAATGGTTCAAAGAGTTAAAAGCAGAGAATTTGTGATTTTCTTGTAGTAAAAATTACTACAAATACAAAACAATGAACAATTAATAATGAATAATGAATAATGGAATACGGGGAATAGACGAGATTATTTGTTCCTTGAAATTTCATACTAAATGTTTGATATTTCAAGGAACAAAAGTTAACTTCTCCTAAAAAAGGAGAAGCCATGATTGATCGCCCTATTGATAGGCGGAAAATAACACAATTGATAGAACAGTTTCCGGTAACAGTCATTGTTGGCGCCCGGCAGACCGGAAAAACCACCTTAGCCCGTCAATTCCATGCTGACTATTATTTTGACCTGGAAAATCCGCGGGATCTGGTTCGGTTGGATAATCCGCAATTAACGCTGGAAGATTTGCAAGGACTCATCGTAATTGACGAAATTCAGCGCCGTCCGGAAATTTTTCCGGTTTTGCGTTATTTGGTGGATAAGAATCCAAAACAAAAATATCTTATTTTAGGCAGCGCGTCGCGGGATCTAATCAAACAGAGCAGCGAAACGCTAGCCGGTCGAATTGCTTATTTTAAGCTGGAAGGCTTTCGACTTTCCGATATTGGTCCGAAAAACCGGAAAAAACTCTGGCTGCGGGGCGGATTGCCGCCATCATTTTTGGCGAATAGCGATCAGCAAAGTTTTGTCTGGAGGCAACATTACATAACCGCGTTTTTAGAAAGAGACCTTCCCCAGTTGGGTATCCGTATTCCCGCCCAGACATTAAGACGTTTCTGGATGATGCTCAGCCATTACCATGGACAGATACTCAATTATTCGGAAATCGGGCGTTCGTTCGGCATTTCGGATATGACTGTGCGAAAATACGTGGAAATTTTGGAAGGCACTTTCATGATTAAAACGCTCTGGCCCTGGCACGCCAATCTGAAAAAGCGGCTGGTTAAACGACCGAAACTCTATTTTCAGGATTCGGGATTATTCCACGCGCTGATGTCCATCGAAACCATGGAACAATTAATGGGTCATCCCAAATTGGGTGCTTCATGGGAGGGCTTTGCCTTAAATACCTTTTGCCGCATCTTGCAAAAGGAAGAGTCCGAATACTTTTTTTGGGCAACGCATGCCGGCGCCGAGTTGGATTTGTACTGGCAGCAAGGTGGTAATAATTTTGGCGCGGAATTTAAGTTCACGGACGCGCCCACTTTAACCAAGTCAATGAAAATTGCCATGGAAGATTTAAATCTGGATTTTCTTTATGTGATCTATCCGGGCAAAACCAGCTACCGTTTAAGCGATAATGTGTTAGTCGTCGCCTTTGAAGAATTGGAACAGAGAATAATGAATAATGAATAATTTTTTATTAGTTTTGAATTCGAAAAATGTAGCTATTAGCGACGAAATTTATTCTCTTATTTATTAGATTCTAAATTCTTTTTAGCTGTTTTGATGCTTGCTGTTAACAATTTAATGATTTCATCAATATCAGGCTTAATGCTTAAAAACATCTTTTCAGTAATGTACTTGCCGTCTTTTAAAAGTACCAGCCAATATTCCGTTTCTCCGGCTTCTTTAAGTGCAACAACACTTAATTTGTTAATAAAATCTTTTCTACTCTGACCGTATTCCGATTCACGAATCAAGGCGCCTATTGCCGTTCCGGAGCGTAGAATCTGTTTACTTAGAACGAATTCTCTTTTTTCTTCATTCAAATAACGCGATAATTTTACAATGCGCAAAGCAAAAGCATAAGTTTTTTCTTTCAGGAGATTTTCTTTCAAAACAAAAACCTTCTTTTATAAACTATAACTATTTATTTTCTTCCATAATTTAAAAAAAGTTCAAATCTTCTTACCAGATTTCATTATTCATTATTCATTATTAATTGTTAATTGTTAAATAAGTTTGTTCTCCAGAACGTATTTGGTGAGCTCTACATTCGATTTCAAATGCAGTTTCTGTAAAATCCGGTTGCGGTACGAATAAACGGTGTGAATGCTGATCGAGAGTTCCCCGGCGATTTGTTCAGCGGATTTACCCGAAGCGATCATGC
>JAADIP010000226.1:4490-7207 GCA_013151275.1 Calditrichota bacterium
GCTAAAGCGGGACTGATGTATTTTCCGCCGCCGACAATTTTGCGAATCGCCGAGATCAATTCTTCCGGAGCGCTGACTTTTTTTAAGTAGCCGTCCGCTCCCAGGCGTAAGGCGCGTAACCCGTACTGTTCTTCTCCGTAAATGCTGAGAATCAAAACCGGCATATCCGGATAATCGGATTTTATCTCTTTTAGAACATCCAGTCCGCTGCGCCCGGGCATATTGATGTCGAGAACAAGAATGCTCCACTCCCGCTGCGGTATTAGTCGCAGCAATTCGTTAACATCGCCAGCCTCGCCTTCCACGCGCATATCCGATTCCTGAGCGACTATTTGCTTCAGTCCTTCCCGCACAATGGCGTGATCATCCGCGATTAAAATTTTGATCATCTTCTTATCCTATCGGCATTTCCACTTTAACATAGGTGCCCTTACCGGGAACGCCGTTAATCGAAACCTTCCCGCCGAAAACCAGGGCGCGTTCCCGCATACCCAGCAAACCCAACGAGTGCAGAGATTCGATCTGCTGACGGGTGATTCCCCGCCCGTTATCGGTGATTTCCAAAATAACATGTTCTGTGGTGCGTTTCAAAAAAATTGAAACCCGTTGAGCCTGGGCGTGGCGCGCTATATTGGTCAGCGATTCCTGAAAGATGCGAAAAAGAGCAGTGGTTTTGTCGCGATCCAGTTTTATCTCCGCTTCGGGAAGCGAAAATTTACATTGAATTCCGGTGCGTTTGCTGAACTCCTGAGCCTGCCACTCGAGCGCGGCGACCAAACCCACTTCATCCAGAATGCCGGGTCGCAATTTCGCCGATATTTGCTGAACCGATTCCACAGCCTGATTGATGATCTGCGAGATGGTTTCCACTTTTTGTTGAATTTCGGGACGCTCCCCCATAAAACGGCTGCACAAAAGCGAAATTTCAATTTTCAGGACGGTCAGCAGTTGTCCCAATTCGTCATGAATTTCGCGGGCTATCATGGCGCGTTCCTCTTCCCGGATATCCTGTAAACGCGAAGCCAGATTCCGGAGCTGCTCGCTTGAACGCTGAAGCGCTTCCTGTGTCCGCTTTCGCTCGGAAATATCCCGCACAATGGAAAGCACGGTCGGCAGATTTTTGTAGTCAAACAAATGGGCGCTTATTTCAACCGGAATGCGTCGTTTATCCTTGCGAAAATGCTCGATCTCATAAATTACATGCCCCTCTTTTAACAGGGTATCGATTGCCTTTTGATGTTGATGGTGATATTCGGAAGGAATGAGCGTTAAAGGATTGAGGTATCTGAATTCCTCGCGCGAATATAAATAGGTGTTACAGGCGCTTTGATTTACTTCGATAAAGTGTTCAAAGCGGTGATCGGGACTTAAATGATTTACAAAAACAGGATCGTTGGCGTTGTTGAACAACATCCTGAATCGCTTTTCACTGCGCGATAATTCCAGAATGGTTTTCTTCCGAGCGGTAATATCTTTAATAACGCTTAAAACGCAATATCCGATTTCCGGTAAATGAATGGCGGAATTCGAAAATTCGAGCCAGACTTTCTTTCCGTACCACAGCGTGCATTCAAATTCCTGCAGAGTGTGTGACGAAGCTGATTCGAGGTTTTGCTCAAAGCTTTTCTGCAAAAGATCTCTCTCGTTTTCCGAATAGATGGTCGTAAAATGTTTTCCTGTCAAATCGTCGGGATTAAGCCGCGCCAGCTCGCAATACGCTTTATTAACATTTAGAATTTTACCGCTGGTGTCGATTAAAAGCATCCCGTCCGGCGAACCGTCCCAGAGCTGATGGAATAATCGCTCGGAAAGTTCCAGTTCCTGTTCCTGCCGGGCATGTTTTTGTTTTTGAATGGCGAGGGCGGCTTCGGCGGCTCGCAGCTTTTGTTTTTCTTCTACTATCGATTGCCGAAGTTGACGGGTAAGTTCGAGATAAAGCGCTTTAAATTGCTCGATTTCGGATTTATTTTCAGGCTGCGGGAGGTCAATGTTGCCGTTTAAAAAGCGCAGCGTCTTGCCCCTAAGCTCCTTGATTGTATTTAAGATGTTAAGATTTTTTCGAATAAGAATTAAAAACGAAACGATCAGCAAAAACAAACCGATTACCAAAGGAGCGGCGTAGTAGAAATACAATTGTTTGATTTGGGATTCCGTGGTTTGCGTTGCTTGATTTATTTTTTGATCAAAGATTTCCTTTAAAGACGTCCATGTTTTTTGAAGCGGATAATTTATGGAAGCATTCGTTGCGGAACCGTTCAGCCGCAAATGGATTGATTTTTTCAATGCGGCTAATTCTTCGGCTGCGGAGGCGGCTTCTTCCCATTGGCGGGCGAGGTATTGCCGTTCGGTTAATAATTCGGGGCTGGATTGCCCGGAAAAAGATTCCAGCGATTGGCGGGCAAGCAAATATGCCGTGTTGTCGAGAAGAGAAAACAGTTGTCTTTGGTAACCGTTTATGTGAGTCAGATTTCTTATCGCGGACTCGCTGATAAAATGTGTGCGCCCTAATAAAGCCTCCAGATACCCGGCGTCTTTCCGGAAAAGGACGGATTCGGGAAAGAAGAGCGATTTATCGATTAAGGCGTCGTTTGCATGGGGATAGGCAATGTTTGTCTCTTTTTCCAATTGATCGAGACTGAGCCGCCATTCGAACAAAGAGCCGGGAGTTAAATTAAAAGCGTAATCGTAAAGCGAAAAACAGGCTTTTAAAGCGGATA
>JAADIP010000171.1 GCA_013151275.1 Calditrichota bacterium
ACCAATCCGGTACGTTTAATGAACGACGGTCAAAGTAACTATGGATTTTTGTGGATATTACAAACGGAACAGAAGTACCGCAGCGTTTTTGCCGCGTATCCGTCCTGTAAAGTACATCTTTCTTAGCTAGCGTTGATGTTGTATCTTCCTTCTTATTTAACCAAAATTTAAGAAGGAGATAATCATGCTACAAGCTAAAGTTGATCGTCAAGAAGAGATGTTTAGCTTAATCAAACAATATCAGGAAAGCTGACCCTATTAGATGGGGAATTAACTTTGCCCATGACAATCTTATGATAATAATAATCGAAAGGAAGTAAAAAAGAATAATCGGAATGATGAGACTGAGTAAAATGAGTTAATACCAATACCTGCACATAATACAAGATCGAAATACACAGATACTATGAGAAATTTGCTTGGTATAAAAGATTAAAGGAATTAACTATGAGGATTATATAAAGTGTCAGATAAAATATTGGGTATTTTTTTAATAATTGCAGGAGCTTTGATTTTTCTATTAAAAGAACCAATTGTAAAACATAAAATGAAAATTTACATAATGCTTAATAAAATAGAGGAGAGAAAAAAAATTATCCGATCTGAAAAAATATATCGATTTTCTGTTATATTTGGATCAATAGTATTAATAATAATAGGTATTAAATATTTATTGTTTTAATATAACTTTACATTTCGATGTAACCAATCCGGTGCGGATAATGAACAACGGGCAAAGCAACCACGGCTTTTTGTGGATATTGCATGACAATTAATATCGACTAAACCGGGTTTGACATTTCGTTCCGATACAACTTTACTGTCAGACACAAAAATCAGATTAGTTGATTTCTTATTTTAAATTCTTTTATTTGTATTTGCAACCACCTGTAAATTTTATGATATTAATGAAAAAAGGCAAGGTGTGATGAATAAAAGAATTGAAGAAATTCTAAGAAATTTTTCTATCGATGTAAAAAAAGAATTAAACGATAATCTTGTAGCTCAATATTTATTCGGTTCTTATCTGCGTGGACAAGAAAATGAATTTTCCGATATTGATATTCTTGTCATCGTAAAAAAAGCCGGTTTTTCCATAAGAGAAAAATTAAGTGAATTAGCAGCAGATTATTCCATAAAATATGGCATCACTATTTCACCAGTTCTAAAAAGTATTGATGTCTGGGAAAAAAATGAGCGTTATCAAACATTGTTTTTCCGGGAGATTACTCATAACGGCGTTAAAATATGAATGATCATAAATTTCAGAACTTATCTCACCACAGACTTTTGAAGGCTTAAAACTTACTGAGACAGGCAGAAATTCTTTTTAATCAGCAAATGTACGACGGAAGCATAAATCGTTCCTATTATGCAATTTTTTTTGCAATTAGATGCTTGTTAAGCTTGCTTGAACTTGATAGACCCAAACACTCAGGAGTGATTTCATTATTTGATAAATGTTTCATTAAAACGGGATTATTGGATAAAAAATATAGTAAAATAGCCCATATTGCTTTTGATGCACGCCAGGATTATGATTATGAAGATTTTAGCGCGCCTTCAGAAGAAGAAGCCCGTAAACTTTTGGAAAACGCTCAAATCTTTGTGGATGCGGTTGAAAACTTGCACAATAAAATTTTAAAAAATCAAATAAAATTACCATCTTCTTGCATGTAGTAGAATTTTTTATAAGTAACTTATAAACCTTAGGAAAAAAAGAACTACTTTTTATGGAATTTACGGATTCAACAAAAGTACCGCAGCGTGTTTGCCGCCTCGTCCGATTACTCAGATCCTGCCAAACGCCCGAAGTCGGACGTTAATAGATTAACACTTAAATTCTTGCTTTTTTTTGGCAGAATCTGTTAAGCGTTAAGCGGCTTCTCCGGTTACTGGTTGCTGGTCACATATTCGTTAAGCGTATAATGGTATAAGCGGACTTCTTCAATTCCCTTAACACGGTAGATTGCGGTAACGGCTTTCTGACAAATTTTGCTTTAATCTTTGATCTTTTTCCTTTAATCTTACTTATCACGCATTACGGCTCTCTGCTTTCTGCATTCTGATATTCTTCCTTCATTTACCCCGCCCTGGCGGCTAATGCTTATTTCACCTGGTAACCGACCGGCAACCATTAATAATCATTTTTCCCGGTTGCTTTCACGGTTCCACCTGCTTCCACTCCTCAAGAACCTTAAGCCACAACCTTGCGCTCGCTCCGTCCTGACGTAATTTCCCGCCGGGCAGAAGACGCGCCAGAGTATCCGGGCGATTTACCGACAGCCATCGGATTAAACGCCGGAACTCTTTTTTACCGTCTTTCACGCTTTCTTCACTCATCCCCGCCGGATAGGTGCCGGCGATAAGTCCGTTGCGCAGTACAAAGCGCGTTCCGGGTTTGTAGATCACTTGCTCCGTACCCAGCGCTTTAAATAAGCGGTTGCGTTCAATGACAGTATCGATCCTGATCGTGTCCCCGCGCATACTAATTCCGCGCATGGTCAGTTCCGATTCCAGCACGGCATCCCATTCCAAAAGATCGCGTAAAGCCTTTTTGCCGCGGAGTCGCTGTTCTTTGGAAAGTACAAATTCCGTGTCATCGGTGTGCAACGCCAACAGTCCGTCGATATCATGCGCGCGATGCAGCTCCAAATAATGCCGCACAAATTGAACCGGATCCAATTTCTTTTCGCAGCCTTCAAAAAACAGGCAAGCCACCGTAAGCAAAATTAACACGATTGTACGCATATTCCCCCTTTGCTTATGGTACAGAATCAATCCGCCTGCCCCCTCTGCAGTTTTCAATCAGGCGGACAAAAGACTTACGTACCGAACAAAGCACAATCGGATTGCCTTTCTGACATTTCCTTGCTTGGAAATATTCAAAACCGTCCGCGCTTCAGGAAGGCGAACAACAATGCAAAAACCCGGCAAAGAAAATAATCCTTTTCCGAACGGCAATAATTTTATTATAAAATCGATCGGCAGGCAAAAAAATTGAGGAGTTATTCGGCGGGAGTGAAAGGAGAATGTGGTCCGTTTATTTTTAAGGGAAGCCCCGCCAACACGCGCTTTTCGATCGTGCCGACGAATTAAACCGCCGCTTTTTAAATTTCGCCAGGAACGATATTCCTATTATTTCGGTACAATCTAATAATCCGCTGTTACCGTCTAATCTATTTTAGCAGAACGAGCTTTCCGGTTTGCGCAAAGTTTTTGTCCGTCTCCAAACGATAGAAATAAATTCCGCTGGCAAAACCCGTTGCATTCCATTCCAGACGGTAGGCGCCCGCGGGCTGCTTTGCCGAGACCAGCGTTGCCACCCTTTGTCCCAGTAAATTGTAAATGCTTAAATTTACCTTACATGCTACCGGAATTTGATAGCTGAAAACGGTTGCCGGGTTAAAAGGATTGGGATAGTTTTGAAAAAGAACGAATTCCTCCGGCAAAACAACCGAATTATCACTTAAAGCCGTAAAATTCGAGTCAGCCGTAAAATCAATGTTTGAAACCCAATACGGATAGTTGTTGCTGTAAATCGTTACATCAAAACGGATGGGATTGCCAAAGGTGCTGTCCGGACCATATCCTTCGGCATAAATGAAGCTAAAAACATTGTGTATGGTTGTGGTATCTATTTGTCCGGCTGCCAGATTATCTATTCTTCTCGTACTGCCAGCCATCCTTTCTACGCGCGGATCCGTTGTACTGAGTTTGATTTTAAGATTCTTTGCAGTCGCCTGACTGCCCTGATTTTGCAGGATCAGCGTCAGATATTGTATTTTGTACCGTTCATTGTAGCCGGTATCGATGTAAAAAGGTTCTATCGGCAGTACGGGACCGAGAGTGGTGAATTTACCGGCGTACTGCGATTGACGAATATCGGATGAAAGCGATGCAGCCAATATGCTTACAATAAAGTAATCTTCGAGCCCGGGGGGAATGATCCAGGTTCCGGAAAATTGCCGGTTGCCGAACGAGCTTTTGGCGGGAAGGTCTGAATTCAAAGGCACGACTTCGCGAAAACTTAAATCAAGAGATTCGATAATGGCTGAAACCGAAATTCCGCCGCTGTCGGCGTTGAAGATTTCAGACTCGATGCGCAGCGTATCACTGCCAGCCCTCAACGCTTTGGAATTGATTGACGCCGCCTGAATAAAAAAAGCGGTATCCGGTTCAATAACCCCTCGTCCCAACGCCATTATCAAATGGGGATAGACGTCTCCCTCGGCAATCCTGAAGATATTATTCTGACCGGGCCATGAGCTGGATGCGGGTCCGACTTCATAAACAAAAGCATATATTTTGTTTTTAGCGGTTTGTTCGCCGTACATCCAGTCGCCGGCGTCGCCGTTAGCCGGATAATTATCGGGCGGATTTTGTAAAATATAATCGTTGTACTTGATCATTTCCGAGCCCAACCGGATAAAAGTCGTTAAATCCGGTTCCGGCGGGCGCGCCTTTAAATCGTAGCCATAGGGATAAAAAATAACCTTCCAGGCGGCGTGAAGAACCGAAGCGATTTGAAAATTATGATTCGTACAGAAATCTCTGATCACCCGTGATTCGGGCTCGGAAAAAGGAGCGGCGCCGCGATAGCTCAAGCTTGACGGATTCGCGCTCGAACCGAGATCGTCATAGCCCCATTTAAAACCGAAATTGCGGTTCAGATCAACCCCGTCATAAGATTCTTCAAATACGCCGTTTCCGTTGTTGTCTCTTTTGTTTTTACGCCAATAACCGCCGCCCTTGGGATGGGTTTGCTCGTTGTACACATAACCGTCGGGATTAATCACCGGAATAAAATACATTTCGCGGTTATCAACAAGATAGGTAACCAGAGGATTACTGCCATAGTTTTCCAGCAGGTAATACATAAAATACATGAGCGAAGCCATGCTTTGCGGCTCTTTGGCGTGGATCAGCGAATTAAAAAACACTTCCGGCTCATCTTCCGTACTGTCCGGATTATCGGATATTTTTACCATCCAGATATCACGCCCTTCAAGGGACTTGCCCACGGATTTTTTAACGGTTATCAGGTGCGGATACAACATTCGCATGGAATCCAGTTCGACGAGAATTTCGTCAAAGGTGTAATAGCCGCCCATACTGCCGAACTCGAATCCCTTAATACCGTATTGGGCTTTCATCCGCTTTTGCAAGGCGGGAAGTCGATCATCGGGCAGGCGGATGTTCTCTTCGTAATTCTTAATCATGTCTTCAATCTGCACGGAATAAGTAAAGCCAAGCTCTGCTAACTTCTGTATTTCACGATTATTCAGGACGCCCACAATTCCGTCTCCTTCTCTTCGGAAATCGTCCAGACTGACGCCGGATTTTAGAATTGTCTTAATGTCTTCCTGATTTGCAATGCTAATTTTTACCAGACTGTATTTCAAGCGTTTGGCTGAATTTTCATTGGCAGCGCCGGTTGAAATTAACAGTAATAAAAAACAAAAAAACCAGAGCATGGCAGCATTTTTTTTCATGATATTGTCCTCCGGACTGATAATTTCAGAGTTACCTCAGCAACATTATTTTGCGCGTTTCGGTAAAGCTCCGTCCCGAGCAGCTCGAATTTGACGTTCTCAAACCGGGCGTAAAGGCGCAGGGGAAGGATTAAGAACAGAGAAAATCCGTTAATCATTCCTGAATATTCTCCTTAATCCGTGAGAATGCAAATTGTGAAGGTAATCAAAAGATAAAAGATTTCAGACGCATAAACAATTAATTCTGGATTTTCCTGTTTTTTATTTCTTTATTAGGTTAAAAATTTTTAGCATGGATCGGATATTTTATTGGTCTTTGAGAATTCTTTTGGGTTACACTTATTTAAATTAATAACCACTGCTTTTTGCGGATATTACCCCCCAACAAAAGCAACGCAGCCTGTTTGCCGCCCGATCCTATCGTTCCTGCCGTCCGTTGTGCGCCGCCGCCGATAAACCTCCTGATAAATAAAGGTTTGACGCGGGCTGAATCCCTCGTCCGCCGTTAAAATTTTCAACTTAAAAATACTTGCCTTTAAAAAATAATCGTGCTACATTCGCTAAAAAAGTGACATGATTGGAGAGCAACGTGAAAGATCGTGTTATACGTTTCGGCGTTTCACTGCCCGAAACTCTGAGCGAACGCTTTGACGCTCTGATCAAACAAAAACAATATCCCAACCGGTCCGAAGCCATTCGCGACCTGATCCGCAAAGTTTTAATCGAAGAAGAAATTCAACAGGACGAAGAAGTCCTGGGAGTTTTGCATATCCTGTACGATCATCACCAGCGTGAGTTGTCCGATCGCCTTACCGACATTCAACACGATTACCATGAGCATATTATTTCCACAACGCATGTGCATCTCGATCATTCCAATTGCCTGGAAGTGATCCTGCTAAAGGGCAGGGCGCGGGAAATCAAACAGTTGGGCGATCGCATAATCGCCATTAAAGGCGTAAAAAACGGTCAATTGTACCTGACCTCGCGCGGATCGAACATCAAGTAGAGGCAAGTTGTGATTGTTACAAAAGAGCACGCCGGAATCGGATTGCAACATTTTGATCCGTTAAGCAAAATAACCGCCGCCGTCTTGTTAATAGCAGGTTCGATGCTGCTTACGTTAAACGGGGCATCGAGCTGGTTCTGGTTGACGGGCTGGCTTTTATTTTTGTTTTTGCTGGTGGCGTTCCTTAACGCAGGACTCTTAAAATATCTTGTCAGAATGAGCATAATGCTTTTGGCGGCGACCTTTGTTCTTCTTTTCAAACCGTTGAATCGGGAAGATCAGATTTTGCTGAAGGTCGGGTTTTTCGTCGTTTATGAACAGGGCGCCCTTCGATTACTGATCATTTTCGGCAAGGCGTTGTTCATCTTGCTTGTAACGTTAATCCTTTTGCATTCAACCCCTTATTTGGAGCTGTTGGACGCGCTGCGTCGTTTGCGTTTACCCGGCTGGATTCTGGCAATTTTACTTTACATGTTTCGTCTTTTCTTTTTAATGCAGCAGGAATTTAATCGTATCCGACGCGCCGTTAAATCCCGAAGTCCGAAATTGTCGCTTAAGAGAAGAGTTACGGTTTTAAGCGATTTTACCGGAGTTTTTCTGGCGCGCCTGATGATAAGGAGCGAACACAGCTTTGTAGCCATGGTCAGCCGCGGATTTAAAGGGCAGGTTATTTCCGTGTACCAGCCCCGGTTCGGGTTTGGCGATGTTGTTATTTTAAGCGTTTCGTTAATGTATTTAATCGTGAATGCGATATGGTTTTAGAGAACAGGTCGGCAATTCATATTCAGGATGTTAGTTACCGCTATCCTGACGGAATTTTGGCGCTCGACGGAGTTTCGCTGAAAATTATGCCCGGGGAGCGGGTGGGGATTATCGGACCCAACGGCGCGGGAAAATCCACATTTCTGAATTTGTTAAACGGGATATTTAAACCAAAGCAGGGTTCGGTTCAAATTTTCGATCAGCCGATAACCGAAAGAAATCAGGATCTCATTAAACAATGGGTAGGCTTGGTTTTCCAAAATCCGGAAGATCAGTTGTTTTGTCCCACGGTTTTTGACGACGTGGCTTTCGGACCGCTGAACTTTGGTTTTAAGAATGAGGACGTGCGGCAAAAAGTCAGGCAGGCGCTGGATGAGGTGGGTCTTGTCGGTTATGAACAACGCTCGACCCTGTCGCTGAGTTTTGGCGAAAAGAAGCTGGTGGCAATTGCTACCGCGCTGTCCATGGAGCCGCGCATTGTGGCGCTGGACGAACCGACAAGCAATCTGGATGCCCTCCATCGTCGTAAAATCATCAACTGGATCGGCAAAAACGGACGAACCTGCGTAATCACTTCGCACGATCTGGACATGATTTACGATACCTGTCATCGGACGGTAATTTTGAATAAGGGGAAAATAGTTGCCGTCGGCGAAACCAGGAAAATATTGAGAAATAAGGAAATTCTGGAATCGAACGATCTGGAATTGCCGTTAAGTTTTCAAAGGATTTAAACCAAAAGAGAAGGGATTTTATTATGAGGATCTTTCAAAAGGTTCTTCCTGTTTTAATCATGATAACCGCTCCGTTGTTGGCTGCCAACGGTCAACCGAGCGATTCGCTGCCGGTTTACGAGTCGCCGGATTCCATCATTGTGATCGGCAACCGGTTTTCCACATCGCTTAAAAATCTGGCGTACAGTTATCAAACCATTTCCGGTAAAGAAGTTGAGCGTTTGAGCAGTCATTCCGCTCTGGAATTGGTGGATATTAATTTTCCTTCGGCGTTTGTGCTGGAGAACAAGGTTCTGGGATACGGCGTCGGAACGGTAGGCGCGGGCATGGTAAGTTTGCGCGGAATGGGCGGCAAACCCAATACGGGCGTGCTTGTGCTGCTTAACGGGCATCCCGATTTTATGGGAATTTTCGGACATCCTTTGCCCGATGTTTACGGCATGGATGATATTCAGCGTGTGGAAATTTTAGCCGGACCGGCTTCCACGGTTTTTGGCGATCACGCTTTGGGAGGAGTAATCAATCTTGTTACACGACCCAATTACAATCGACTAATTAAAATAAACACCGAAGGCGGCTCGTACGGAACTTATTCTTACGGTTTGACGCTCACAAAAAAGATACAAAACAACGGCTTGTTTTTTACGGTGCGGCGTCAAAAAACCGAAGGGCACGTCAAGCAAAGCGGATTTGAATCGCTGCATCTGCAAGGCGGATGGCAATATCGAATAAATTCTGTGTGGGATCTGATGATTCAGGGAAGATATGTGCCGTTCAAGTTTGACGATCCTTCACGCGGGGATCTGGATCGTTTGAATATCGGCGCTTATGCGGATATCCGGCGCGGGATGGCGGAAATCAGTCTGCACAATCAAAGTAAATTATTGAGAGGTTCCTTTCAACTTTACACCAATTTGGGGCGTCATAAATTTTACGACGGTTTTAAATCGAACGATTTCAGTTACGGATTTTCGGCGTATCAGTTCTGGCAGTTCAAACCGACCATATCGCTGGCTGGCGGTCTGGACGCGCTTTATTACGGAGGCAAAGCCAAAAATGATTTTGCCAGGCTTCCGAACGGAAAACCCGTCGTCAATCCGGATGCGCATCAGCTTACTTCAATGGGAATGTACGGCATGGTTTTTTACGCGCCCCTTCCGCAGATTAACCTGAAGGCGGGCGTCCGTTATCAGTATAATTCGCTGCCTTCTTCTCAGATTTCGCCCTTTGCCGGAATTTCTTACACCACCGCCAATCATTTTCAGTTTTACGCCAACTACCAAACCGGCTTCCGCACTCCTACTTTGATGGAGCTTTATCTGTTTCCTTCGGCTAACGAAAACCTGAAAGAAGAAACAGTGCAAAGTTTCGAGACCGGCGTTACGTACAATCCGGCGCCCGGGAAAAGTTTCAGAATAACGGTGTTCAAAAACAAAGCCCGCGATCTGATTCAGGCAATACCCAGCAAAACGCCTCCGCCGCCCGTGGTTTTTCAAAACGGACCCAAAAGCGATCAGTGGGGCGTTGAAGGTTCGCTCCTTTACCGGTTATCGCCTTTTCTTTCAGCCCGGCTGGCGTACGGCTATCTCGATCCCGATATCCTGACCGCCTACAATCCCAAACACCAGTTCAAATACGCCTTATACCTGGAAAAGCGCCATTATTATTTGACGATTTACGGTAAATATGTCCAGGAATTATTCGCCGGAAATAATCAACAGATGGCTTTACCGGATTATCATGTACTAAACGCGCAAATCGGTTTACGGGCGAAAAGTCTGGAAGTTTACCTGCGCTTTTTCAATGTTCTGGATCGTCTTTATTATTCGCGACCCGATTATCGCACTCCCGGTCGTCAGGCGCGTATCGGTTTAAATCTGAGAATCCGGTAATGAGCGCAATGCTGACCTCCGGTGAACTCAGGCAAATTCCGCTGACCGCTTTTTTAGCGGTCGCCGGTATTCTTTTTCCGCAGATATTTCATCTGTTCGGACTGGGAGCCGTCTTTTTACCCATGTTTTTACCGGTTATGCTGGGCGGATTGCTTTTAAGCTGGCGATTTGCTTTGACCTTAGCGGTTATTACTCCGGTGGCGTCCTGGCTTTTTACCGGGATGCCGCCTTTAATACCTCCCGTGCTGCCGGTAATAATCGCCGAACTTGTCCTGATTTCACTGATTCTTTCCCTAATGTATGTCCGTTTTAAACTGAACTTCTGGCTGACTCTTATTACGGCTATCGTCGCGGATCGTTTGCTTTTGTTGATTTTGGTATCGCTCATCGCGCCGCAGTTTGGCTGGACTCATCCCTTATTTTCGACGGCGCTGGTAATCAGCGGATTACCCGGCGTATTTTTGCAGATTACCGTGTTGCCGTTAACTATGCGTTTGATTAAAAACAGATGGAAATTATTCACGGAGAGCGAAGAATAACCATGTCTCTGCAGCAAATTCAGCAATTTTTTGATCGGCATGCCGCCCGGTGGGATTACAGCCTTGATGAAGGGAAAATCGATTACCTGCGGACGATTTTTAAAGAACTCATCGTGCAGTTAAAAACGCCGGTTCTGGATCTGGGATGCGGCACCGGCGTTTTATTGAAAGTTCTTCCCGGGGTAACGGAGAACCCGCATGACATCATCGTGGAGCTGGATATCTCCGCGGAGATGCTCTCGCAGATACGTTATAAACAAAACGAAGGGGCGCGTCCGGTCTGTTTAACGCAAGGCGACGGTCACAAATTGCCCTTCGCCGGCGAACGGTTCGGCAGTGTTATCGCTTTTCAGACTTTTCCGCATTTTATAAATCCGCTTCGGGTAATTAAAGAGGTTTACCGGGTTTTACGACCGGGCGGCTATTTTTGTATTTTGCATTTAGCGGATCACAAACGGCTCAATAATTTACACCGGAATGCGGGCGGGGCGGTCAAAGATCATTATATGCCCCCCGCGTTTGAATTGGCAAACCGGCTGAAGAAATCCGGATTTGTCCCGCTGCAGACCAAAGAGAAAGAAGATATTTACCTGGTTCTGGTCAGAAAGTAAAGGGTTGAGGGCGGAAGAAAATAATTTCTTTAAAAATTGTTCGTTTCGCCGCGCTTTAATTTTCCGCAGGTTGCATGCCGGAATTTTATCCCTTTGACGGAAACCGCCAAAGAATTTCAACTTTTAATCTTGTTAAAAAGCAGGTTCGATAAACCCCGAAAAGCCGGGAAATAAATTTAGGAACGCGCTCCCCGTCCAAAATTGAAAAATAGACCTGTTTCAATAATTTTCTTATATTGTCGTGTTTGAAAAGAAGATTTTACCGGAAAATTATTTCAGATGAAGATCATCTACCGTTACATCATTAAAGAACACATCGGTCCGTTTATCATGGCGCTTACCGTGATTATGTTCATCCTTTTGATGAATTTTCTGGTAAAATACATCGGTCAGATTTTCGGCAAGGGTCTGCCGGCGTTTACTATTTTTAAACTGATCGCCTTCAACCTATCGTGGATGTTTGCTCTTGCCGTACCCATGGCAACCCTGGTAGCGGTGTTAATGGCTTTCGGAAGACTTTCGGCGGACAATGAGATTACAATTCTGAAATCAAGCGGAATCAGTCTTTACCGCATCATTCGTCCTTCGCTTTACGCCGGATTTGTTTTAATGTTAGTGATGATCTTTTTTAATGATCGCATTCTTCCCGAATCCAATCATCAGGCAAAATTGCTTTTAAGAGCAATCAGGCAAAAAAAACCGACTTTGCAGTTGGAGCCCAATATCTTTTACACGGTGGATAAATACACCATTGTGGTTAACCGCATCGAAAAGCCGCTTCCCGAAGAATGGCTCGATCTTTCCAATCTTTTGGGAGCCGAATACCGCGATAAACCGGAAACCGACCGCCTGGTGGATGTTACTATCTTCGATCAAAGCGATCCGCAGGAAGATATTACCATTACCGCCCGCGAAGGATACATGACTTATTCAATTGAACGGAAAAGTCTTGTTTTCACCTTGTTCAAAGGCGAGTTTCACAAATTAGACCGGCAAAAGCTAACCGAGTACGAGCGTTCCATTTTTCAACGGCATGTGGTTTACATTCCCGCCAGCGAATTTGCCTTTGAAGAACGAAAAGACACCGATCGCGGCGATCGTGAGATGACCATCGCCATGATGAGGAGAAAAGTGGAATATTTCAGGAATCAGGCGGCTATCCGAAAAACCAAATACGCCAATATTATTAAGCAGAATTTTGCCGAATTGGATCGTCTCATTAAATCGATCGACAGCCTGAAGACTTCCGCGAACGCCGATTCTGTCCTGAGTTCGATCAGCGATAATCAGTGGTTGAAGGCTAAAAACAAGGCAAAGCGCGTCGCGGATCGTTACTATTATCAGGCAAAAACCAATGTAAGCTATATGAATAATCAATATCGCGCCATCAACAAATTCATGGTCGAAATTCACAAAAAGTTTTCCATCCCTTTTGCCAGCATTGTGTTTGTACTTATCGGCGCTCCGCTCGGCATTATGGCGCGTAAGGGAAGCATGGGAATCGGAATCAGTTTAAGCATCGGTTTCTTTTTACTCTACTGGGTTTTTTTAATCGGCGGCGAAGACCTTGCCGACCGGCGCATTATTAGCCCGTTTCTGGCAATGTGGGCGGCAAATATCATTGTGGGCTTGGTCGGGGTTTATCTGACCTGGAAAACCGTGAAAGAAACATCTTTTATTGACTGGGAATATCTCGGCAAACTGTTGAAATTCTGGCAGAAGCATCCCGTCAAGAATGAAGGAAATCTTTGAAACCGGAAGTCAAATTGATTTCCGCGCAAAGAAAAATTCACCAAACTCAATTTTTGTTTGCCTTTAATTTAATCTTTGACCACATTACTTAGTCTGAAAGATATTTTATTAAAGCCGGAAGCGAAAAACGGTTGGTTTGAATTGTGATTATTTTTAAACTAAAGTGATATTAACAATATTGGAAACCGCGCATCTCATGTTAAACGCCCTGGATCGATACCTGATAAAAAGATTTATCGTAAATTTAATCGTCGGAGTCATTGCCTGGATTATCATTTTTGTGGTTGTGGATCTAATAGAGAATATCTCTCATTTTCTGGATCGCAGCGCCACTTTTCATCAGATTTTCATGTACTATTTTTATTACATTCCCTACATCATCAGCCTTACCCTGCCGGTGGCGGTTTTATTGAGCACGCTTTTCACGCTTTCGACCATGGCGATGAACAATGAAATTGTCGCCCAGCTTTCCGCGGGGATCAGCCTGTACCGCACGCTAAGACCGTTATTTGTCGCCGCCTTTCTGATCAGCATCACCGCCTTCTTTTTTAACGAAATCACCGTGCCTTACGCCAATCAAAGGCGGTTTGACATTAAACGATACCAGATTAATCATGAACCTAAACCCAGATTTCGTTCGCGGTCGAATGTTTTTCTGCAAATCGCTTCCGACCGGACTTTAAGCGCGAAATACTTTAACGGAACCACCAACAAAGCGAGCGAGGTTAGTATTAAAACCTTTAAAGGCTCGGAAATGATCGAACGCGTCGATGCCAAAACCATGATCTGGCAGGACAGCCTGTGGAGACTGATCAATGTTACCATCCGCGAGTTTAAGGACGAAACCGAAAGGTTAAGGCGCCTGCCCGATACAGTGCTTACTTCGTTGACGATGATTCCGGAAGACCTTGCCATTGTTCAGAAAAAGCCCGAAGAGATGAGTTATAACGAGTTGACCGATTTTATCGGAGAATTAAAAGCCATCGGCGCCGATCCGCGAAAATGGCTGGTTGAACGTCATTTAAAAATTTCGCTGCCTTTTGCCAATTTCATTGTGGTTTTGCTGGGCGCTCCTCTTGCTTCGCGAAAACGGCGCGGGGGTATGGGACTGAATATCGGATTAAGCCTGGGCATCAGTTTTACCTATTTCATCATTGTTCGCGTCGGTCAGGTTTTCGGGCATCAGGGTTCTTTAAATCCGCTGTTAGCCGCCTGGCTCGGAAATTTGGTGTTTATGACTCTCGGTTTGTTAGCCATTTTAAAGGTGAGAAAATAAATTTGCGGCGGATCCGCCGGATTGTGCCCGGCGGATAGCGCCGCTTGTTACACCGCAGCAACGTTCGCGATTTTAATAATCAGGCGCGGTTGGCTGTTCGTCAACGATTACTTTAAAAATAAGGCGTTGAACAGCAATTTGAACGCGCCCTGGGTTGAGGCTCTGAATTGCGGTTGAAAGCCGTACAACACCAATTGCCCCTTGCCTTTTTTAATCCATACGGCTCCCACTTTGTTGCTCAGTAATTCTTCTTTTTCGGCGTAACCGCTCAGCAAAATATCGCGTTCCGGAAAATAGCCGATCACCCGGCGGTCCATGTCAAATGTGGGAATCGTGGTGCGAAATACGGGTCTTGCTCTGGAGAAAACTCCCACTTCGGCAGGCAGACCGTAGGTCAGCGGATGGTCTGAAATCAACTTCATCCTGATCAGCGAGCCGGGAATGTACAATCCTTTCTTTTTCAGATCCTGAGCGATGTTTCGCACCGGAAGCTGAAACGCTTCTTTCTTTTCTTTGCTTTTCTGATACTCCAATAGTCCGATAAACAAATCCGTCGATCTGCCCCAGGAAATGATTACGCCGCCTTCATCCAGAAATTTCAGAATCTTTTGAAATCCCTTTTTACCCATTCCCTTGGCGTAAGCGGGCGGCAGATTGCTGATGTAATAATTCTTACCCGATTTGTATTTACCTTCCATTAAAACCGATTTGTCCGCGTCGGGAAAGATGACAATATCGAACGCTCCCGAAAATTCAGTTTTTTCCGCTTCGCCCGGACGAACCACTTTAAACGGAATATGGTAGCTGTCAAAAATAAATCGCGTCCATCCGGCGTCCATGTCGTGGAAATAGGTTTCGATCAGCGCGATGCGCGGCGCGCGGATTTCGCTCAAATTCTCGGACGGTACGGGATCTTTCAAATAAATCGGCGAAACGGTCAATTCGTTTTTAATCTTGTTCAGATCATTTTTCTTCAACACAAAACTTCCCGCTTTAAGCTCGTAGCCGTCAATTTTAACGGTTTTGTTTATCCGGAATACTTTTGCTCCTTTGCTCAGGGCGGCAAAAGCCGCTTTAAAACTTTCATTGGCTCGGACATCAAAAACTGCGGTTTGAAAGGCTTGCCGCGGCTCCTGCCAGAGATTAAAACCCGAATCAACGGGAGTCAGTATCGACTCGGGCAGTTCAAAATATTCGTTAATCGTTTTGTATCGATTCCGCGATGTAAGGGCAGCGACCAACTGGTGATGTCGTAAGGTTTAATGATCTCGCCGTCCGGCGTGTAATGGCGAAGGGGGTAGATCTGAGCTTCCAGAACCTCTTTAATAAAAGGACGGAAGGGCTGACTCAAAGGCACAATCAGGTCGCCTTTTTTAGCCCGGATTTCGCCGAATTGAAAATTTTGTTTCAGACTGAAAACGTTCACGCCGTGCTCGATTAACAGACGCGCCAAACCCACCAGTTCGGAGGGGTCGTGTTGATTTTTGGGAAGCAGGAAAAAATAGGGCGGTTCGCTTTTTCCGCGCTGCACTTCTTTTTTGCACAGGTCGTTGCGCATTTTCAGGATTTCCGAACGATGCTGAGAGGCGGTGCGCAAAAGGGATCGCGTCGATTCAATTTCATATTGAGCGATGTCGCTTAAACGCCACCATCCGCCGCGCCAGGGTAACGACATGTTGATGCTCTTTTTGTATTCCGACAAGCCCTTCCCGGCAACCTGCAATTCGGTCGGTTCCACATAAACGGGCGTCGCGTAGCGGGCGCTGGCGCATTCCGTAAGCAGGCTGATGCAGTTTTTCCAGTTACTCGTTTCCGTGGAGCCGGGCCAGTAATCGTCAAATAAATAGTGTTGGGTCACCCCTTCCAGTCCTGCGGCGGTCATGTCTTTTACCATGTTCGAGCCGAATATCCAGCTCCAGTTCCAGATGGCGGCGTCCACATTTTCGGCAATGGGATCGTGCATGGGGGGAACGAAATAGCGCGGACCGCTTGAACCCATTTGATGTTTTTCCACAACGACCTGCGGCATCCAGGTTTTGTTGTAAAGCCGGGCAATGGCTCGGGTGTCTTTTTGAGAAAGGGTAACATAGTCGCGGTTGTTGTCGTGTCCCACATATTTGTGATAAACGCCAGGCAGCGAGCTTCCCTCGTATTTTGTTCCTTTGAATCTTCGATAATGGCGTACAACCATATCCATGCCGTCGGGATTTTGGCTGGGAACCATCATGAATACCACATTTCGTAACACCTCCGTAAATTGCGGATCCTGCGTTACAGCCAATTCGTAGGCAATCAAAGGCGCCGCCTGCGAAGGTCCCACTTCGCCGGAATGCATGGAAAGGGTGGCTAAAAGAAAAACGCGTCCTTCATCCGTTAATTTTTGAACCTGTTCTTCTCTCAGTTTCCAGTTTAAGGCTAACTGCTGATTGATTTCTTTCAACCGCTGCAGGTTGGCAATGTTTTCCGCAGACGAAATAAAAACGACAAAAATGGGCTTGTTCAAAGGTGTCCGACCCACTTCGATCATCTTAATCCGGTCCGAAGCCCGATCCAGTTTTTGAAGGTACGCGGATAGTTGTTCATAATCGAATAACTCCCGATCCGTGCCGGGTTTGAATCCGAAAAAAGACTCGGGAGCGGGAATTTCACTGTTTTGTTGAACCACCGCCCGCGCGGAATTATGAGCGGTGAAAAAGGAAAGTATGAAAATTACAATGAGTAAACTTTTTGAATAACGAAACATGGGTCTCCTCCTTAAGGGGTAATGAAACCGGTTATCCTATTTTAATAAAAGCATCTTTTTGCCGATACTAAATCGCTCTGTTTTGAGCAGATAAATATAAATTCCGCTGCTGAGACGTCTCCCGTTTAGAAACGTCTGGTGTCTGCCCGCTTTTCGGAAACCTTTGTCCAATGTTAAGACTTTTTTACCCAGAACATCAAATACGCTTAATTCAATATTCGCGTCCGCGGGTAGTTGGTATTCGATTCTGGTTTGCCCGTTAAAAGGATTCGGGTAATTCTGGTAAAGGAAGTATCCTTTGACCGTCCGGATATTTTTAAGCGGCTTTATTCCGGTTAACGCTTTTTGATGAATTCTCAGGCGGTCGATCAAAACTGTTCCCGAATAATATCGGTTTGGTTCGGGATCGTTCGGTTCGAAATACAGGGTAATTTGTTTTAACCGCGCCGGATATTTGTACAGACTTCCGAAGCGTCTGAAATAAACGCCGGAGGTTTGCCAGCCTTTCACGGGAAAAAGAGAAGGGCTTCGCAGGTAGGTCTGTTTGCCGTCCGCGTCTTGAATCAGATATTCAGTCTGATGAGCGTTACCGTCGTTAAAAATATCGATAAGCAGCGAATCGGGTTCGCCCAAAAGCGGGATGTCGCAATTCAGACGCAGCGCCTGCCGCCGGATTCCTTTGTATTCAAAGGCGTATTGAATCGACAGAGCTTTTGGCGGCGAGGTAAAATTGCTGTCAACAACTTCGATTTTGCTTGAATCGGAAAGATTTTCAAATCGGACGGTGAATTGTTCCAAAGAATTAAAATTTACGATTTCCCTGTATTCAAAAGGAGGAATAACGGTGATCGGATGTTCAAACGTCGCGTCTTCGAATTGACATTTTAGAACTCCCGCGCCCGCAGCTTTGGCAAAAAGGTAACCGGCGGAATCGATGGCAAGCGCGCCGCCAAGTGTAGTCCAGTTCAGATCCGACCATTTGCCGACAAAAACGGGAACGCCGGATTCCGTTTCGATCCTCGCTTTTAATTCTAATTTTTGTCCCGTAATCAGCGTGTCAACATCATACTCAAAATTAAAAACCGAAATAAAAGGAAATGCGTTCACCTTGTGAACATAGACCGGGCTGGGAGAGATGGACAAATTAAACGTTTGATTTTTACTGAAATAATAAGCCGTTGTTTTTCCTTTTCCGTTGATTATCCGGAATCGCTGCCCGCTTTGAGACGAATACTGAAATGTACTTTTTTGACGATAATTCCAGATAACGTCCACAGTATCGGTTGAATTGCCAAAGGTCAGCAGATACACGTAGCCGTTGTTCTTTTGAGTTAAAAATTGTTTATCCGCGATCTGATCGATTACATTTTGTAAAAAAGAAAAGCCGGTTTCGGCTTGTAATCGAAGGCGATTAAACCGAAGTTGTGTTCGTTGTTCGAAGGATCTTCGCCGTCGTCTTTTAAATCGTAATAGCTGATCAGTTTTAATTGGGGAACGGTTCGACCCAAAAGCAAAAGACGCGAAAAGTATTGCGCCTGCTGTTGATAGGAAATGTTGGGCCACACACTACTGGTGGGTAAACCGAATTCTGTTAAAAACAGCGGCTTGTCAGAACCGACGATTTTTTGCAGATGATCGATATCCTGAAATAGATAGGTTTCCGGGGAATTAAAACGATACAGATGAAACGAAACGCCGTCCATGTTTTCGCCGCCGCCGGCATTAATTACTTGTTTAATAAAATCCAGCCAGTTGATAAACGGAGAGGGTTCGCCTTCCGCGGGCGAAGTGGCGCAAGCCATTACAAACGCCGTGGAATCGATTTCTTTGATTGCCGGATAAACGGTCTTCAACAATTCGGCGTACAAAGAGGCGTCCGGAGCCGGATCCCAAAACACGGGAATGTTGGGTTCGTTCCAGATTTCGTAGTATTTTACGCCCATGGGTTTAAAATGTCTGACAACTTCCTGACAATAACGGGCGAATGCGGCTCGGTTGGAATCGCTTGCCACCCCGGATGAGGAATGATCGGCGTAAAGTTTGTTGTTGTAATCAAGAATCAGCAGCACTTCGATATTTCTTTTTTTCGCTTCCTTAACATAAAAATCTATTGCCGGCGGAAAATTGAACACTCCTTTTTGCGTCTCAATATCCGACCAGTATGCCTCGTCGCGGATGCAGCGGATTCCCGCCTGTTTAACGGAATCCAGCATGAGTTTAACCGAATTTGAATCCATGTCTGCGCGGTAAAATTGACCGAAATGAGTCTGAACGCCGAAAAAGATCGGCGCGTCCTGGGCAAAAAGCAAAGCGCTTAAATTGAACAAAATAAGATAAAAAAAGAGAAATCTCATCGTTATTTCCCATTTTATTGCATACCTGATTATTTACAATAAAACGAAATTCTTTTCAAATAATTGTTTGATTGGGGAGAGGGGATATATGATTTGCGATTTATGATTTATGGTTTAAGTTTAGAAGTTTATCGGTTGGATTGTTAAGAGGCAGAGGTTGCAGGTTGATGTTCACTGCTTTCTGCATTCTGCTTTCCGGCAACCTTTTACTTTAACCTTTCTCCTTTAATCTTACTTGTCACTCGTTACTCTGTTACTCATTGCGCATTACGTACTTTATTCCGCTTCCCCGATCCCCCCTTTAATTCCCCCCTTTCAAAAGGTGGGAACGCCGAAGGCAAGGGGGGTCTTATTTTCAAGTAACAAAATTTCTGAAATTTCGAGCGATTAATAACTTAACATCTGAATTTCTGAGTACGTATCACGATGTTATTTCCGGGCTACTCTAATTCAATTCCTCCGAAATTTTTCTAAACAACTAAACAACTAAACAACTAAACCTTTTCCTTCCATCCTCCGACAATCACAACTTTGTAAATTTGTAACTTGTCACTCGTTACTTGTCACTTTCTTACTCATCACGCATAACGGTTTTCGCCTTTCCCTTGCTTTTTTCTATTTTTCTTTTGTATTATTGACAAGTACTCTTTTTTCAGGCATCAAAAAATGAATTTCAAAATAATTTTACCCGCTTAAAAAATCCGGAGAAAATAAAATGAAATATTTTTTTCTTTTTGTCTTTTGTCTTTTTTCTTTTGTCTTGCTTTTGACTTGTCAAAAGCTCACCGAACCGCTGTACAACACCGCAAACTTACAACTAAGCGTAGAGGACGTTTCCTGCACGGAAGTATGGCTGAGCCTGAAAACCGGCAAAGATTTTTACAACCAAACCTTAAAACTCTATCGTGATGACAGTCTGATTATTGAAAAAGCCTTAACAACAACCGACAGCATTTTACTTGTAGAAAATCTGCAGCCTGCCACACAATATGCCTTTAATGCAAGTGTTTATGACGGCGATAAACTGTTAGCCAAAAGCAGCGCTGTAACCGCAACTACCATGGACACCACCAGCCATAATTTCACCTGGCAAACTTTTGAATTTGGCGGAGAAGGAGGTAGTAGCTCTTTTTACGACGTGGCGATTATTGACGAAAACGACATCTGGGCGGTGGGCGAAATTTACACCGCCGATGACCAATACAACGCCGCACACTGGGACGGGCAGAAGTGGGAGTTGAAGAAGATACTTTTTCACACATTTTGTGATCGAGGTAGATTATTTCCTTATCCTGCAAGGGCTATATTTTTGGTGGATAATACTTTGCTCATTTCATCTGGTTCAGAAATTACTTTTATTAAGAATGGCGTACAAGTTAAAAATCAATGTACACCGGTTTCAATCAACAAAATTTGGGGCATATCGAGTAAGGATTTGTACATCGTGGGCAACAACGGTATGATTGCGCATTATGACGGTAAACAATGGCAGCGGATCGAAAGCGGGACTGAAACACAAATAAGAGATATTTGGGGCTATTCGGATAAAATTACTGGAAAAAAGATAATATTATGCGCTGTTTCAAATGTTGTTACAAAAGGTGATAATAAAATATTAAGAATAAAAAATGATAATACAATAACAGAAGTTTCATGGAATACCGGAGATAAAGATAAAAGAGTAAATTCCATTTGGTTTAATAATAAATATCAAATATTCACATGTGGAGGAGGTGTATTTAAAAGTAAAGCAAACAGTATGTGGGAAAAACAACCTTTACCCCCTATTCACACAAACAGAATACGAGGGATAGAAATAAACGATGTTTTCGTAGCGGGAGATTTCGGATTACTGGCACACTTCAATGGAATAAACTGGAAAATATATCCTGAAGCAGATGTTGCCTTATTCTATTCGCTTAGTTACAAAGAAAAAATATTAACAGCCGTTGGTGAAAGAAATAGAAAAGCGGTAATACTAATTATGACTAAACATTGATTAATTTTTTTTGTATAAACCGCTTCCAGTAAACAACAAGGAATATCTATCAATTTTATGTAATAATATAAATTGAAAATCCTAAGAAAAAAATTCAAACATTAAATTAAATGAGGAGAAAAATGGTGATACGTAAAATAACAGCAATAATATTATTTTTTGTTATCTCTGGCATATCTTCAAATATTTTAGCGCAAAATTTAAAAATTTATGAGGATCATATTGATTTTAACAAATTATATAAACAAGGTGCAATAATTTACTTAAATGAGAATAATGATATAAGAATTTATTCTTCTTCCAATCATCAAACTGAAAATTCAGTTGCAATAAATCCTGTAAATCCAAATAACATTATTATTTCTACTAATGGAAGAGTTGTTTATGATGAGAACGGAAATTTTGTGACTGTACATCAACCGTATTTTTATACATTAGACGGCGGAATTACCTGGAACGGTAGTGAAAATAATCCAAACGGAATATATTCACGTGGAGATCCTGTTGTATTTTTTGATGTTTCAGGAAATGCTTACTATGTAACATTAGGAAATCCTGGTGGAATATATGTTCTAAAAAGTACTGATGGTGGTGCAACATGGGGTGCTACAGTTAATGCCGATTCTAACAACAGCTATGGAGATGATAAAGAACACGCCATTGCGGATATTTCAGGAACTTATCCAAATAATATATATGTAGTATGGAAAGATTTTAATACGCCAAATAATGATATAATTTTTACACGCTCAACCAATAACGGGTCATCTTTTGGAAATAGAATTACACTTTATGCAGGCTTAAGTCAGGGAGCAAATATTGCAATTGGGCCAAATGGTGAAGTTTATGTGGCTTTTGCTGTTTATTCAAGCCTCTTTAGTGCAGAAACAGGAATTAAGTTTACAAAATCAACAGATGGTGGCCAATCATTTTCATCAGCAAAGTTAGCATTTCCAATTACCGGTATTGGATATACAAATAATGGCATTCCTGAATTTAATAATACAAGAGCAAATAGTTTTCCATCAATGGAAGTTTACCGTAGCGATGGTAGTAGAAGGGGATGGATATATATAGTTTATGCCGATAAAAACACAGGTGATTCTGATATTTATTTGAGACGTTCAACAGATGGCGGTACAACATGGAGTAACGCTATTAGAGTTAATTCTGACCAAGTTGGAAACGGAAAACAACAATGGTTTCCCTCGATCGATGTGGATGAGATAACAGGTATAATTTATGTTTCATACTACAACATGGATTCAATCGGATTTTTAACATCAAGATATGTTGCAATATCCTACGATGGAGGAAATACGTTTAAGTGTATTAGAATAAGTGATGTGAGATTCACTCCAACAGAATTGGGAGCAGGATATCATGATGGATATATGGGAGATTATTACGAGACAGCGGTGTACAATTCAAAACTTTTTGCGACTTGGAGTGATAATAGGGAAGGTAATTTCCAAGCATATATCTCCTTAGGGGTTATTGCGAATCAATATTTATCGGATAATTCAACTGAAGTGGGAGAAATAGGACACTGGGAAACATCCCAGTTTGTTGATTATCTTGTCCCTGCACATTTTGAATTTTCATCTGGAGAAACCCATGTTTTGCGTGGAACACAATCTATTTTTTCTAATGAAAAATATTATAAATGGAATTACGATAATAATATAAAAAACTTTAGAAGTTTTGATATTTCGCCAAATACGAATGAATTAATTTCATATTTAGAGCCGACTTATTCCGGTGTTGTCATCAGAAACGAATTAATCTCGGCGCCAGGGAGAAACCTGGAAGGCGATAGTATTTATTTCAAAGACCCCTGGCTCATTGATTATCCAGATCCTGCTTATGGTAATAATCTTCGCAATCGCGGTATGGATAATTATGGGGATGATAAATTAGATTTTAAAAAGCGTCCTTCGCCATTTATTCCGGATTTCACTACCAGTTACAATGGCTATGTGTACCAGGGCGTGTTTTTGGAGCAAGCACCTGATCCAAATGATCCAAATAAGCCCTACTACTCTGTCAAAGCCGAAGCCCAGCAACCCTTTACCGCCCACGGACAGGAAATTACCGGCTACTTTTTAAACTGGGAAGGCACATCTGTTGATTTTGAACATCCCAGCAATCAGGAAACGGCGGTCGTCTTCCACGCCAACAACGCCGAAGCCCGCGCCGTGTACAAAGGGCACCTGGCTTCCAACAGATCACGCGCTACCGGTTACAACAACGGTAGGCGGATTGCAATAGATGTTGATGGTACGATGCATCTTGTTTATGAAGATAATAATAAAATCTTTTATACTAAATCAACTAATAACGGTTATTCTTGGACAAAAGAAGAGAAGATTCCATTTAAATTTAGTGGCGGTAACCCTTCCATCGCAATTTCCTACGGGCAACCCGGCGAGGGCGTTCATGTTAATGTTGTCTGGGAAACATTTTTTTTCAATGATTATGATCAAGAAGTTCATGCTATTACCTATTCTCGGAGGACATCTTCAGGATGGGATCCACCCATCTATATTTCAGAAGGTGAATTAAAGCCAAATGGTAGATGGACAGGCCCTGATAGCCGTCGTCCTTCCATATATGCTGAAGGAAGCGATTATTTATTTGTTGCATGGAATTCCGCCGGGCAGTTAAAAATCATTAATCACAATTCTTATGGACAATGGAGCAATGTAACCAATATTCCCAATGCCCACAACGGCTATCCTGAAATCGTATTAACACCGACAGGTACGGAAAGAATACGCATGGTCTGGGCGGATAACGGCAATATTAAATATATTGGCGGCGAGTATTCAGGCAATGATAACTGGACATGAACCTCTGTCTATACATTAAGCAATAACACCCCTCCTTTCTTCCAAAATCATGCCAATCCTTCCATTACAGTCAGCGGCAACAACCATTTCCATGTGGCATGGGAATGTGAAGATGAAGCGGAAATAAGTAAAAAAATTATATATCAGGAATATGACGCTACAAGTAACGCTCAACCTGTCGGCTCATTGTATTCCATTGCCAGTCACGATCTCGGTCAAATCGTTAGAAATGTTAGTATCTCTGCTAACAGTTCCGGTACAATAAATTTCTATTATGAATATCTGGGTAATATTTACAACAAATTAAAAACAGGCGGTAGCTGGTCAACCTATAATCGAGGTGCCGGTAAATACCCGAGTTCGGTTTTTAATGCTTTACAAAATGGCGTTTGGACAACCTACACTTCCGCGCCGTATTTATTGAAATCGGAGAACCTGCAAAACTATCTGAGCAAAAATACTCTTGCCGAGGTGGAAGCCTTTAAACGTTTTTACTACCCCTTA
>JAADIP010000025.1 GCA_013151275.1 Calditrichota bacterium
AAAACCGAAGCGGCGGATTTATGATTTATGATTTATGATTTATGATTGATGATTTATGATTGACGATTTAATTTTGGTTAAGAGTTAAGAGGCTTCTTTGTTTATCGTAATACGTAATGAGTTATCCTCACAATCGCTCAAAAGTTTAAATAATTCAACAAAATTATTTTTTAGTGAATAAAAAAGTATTTCCTTTAATTTAACAATAAATATTTTATATTTTCTGAATACTACCTAACTCCTGCTTTCTGCTCTTTGCTCTCTGCCCTCTGCTTTCTTACACTCATTTCCGCTTTAAATTAAACAACTAAACTCGTCGCTTTGTCACTTTGTCACTCATAACGCAACACGCTATCCCGTTCTTAATATAAAAAAGCCGTCTGCGGCGATTGAAACCACAAACGGCTTTAGTATTTTAACTTTCAGTTAAAGCAGATTATTTACGATTGCGAATCGCAGCCTGCGCTGCAGCCAGACGCGCGATGGGCACACGGTAAGGCGAACAGCTAACGTAATTCAAACCAACACGATGGCAAAATTCAATCGATCTCGGATCGCCGCCGTGCTCGCCGCAAATACCGACCTTCAGATCCGGTTTGGTCGAACGTCCTTTTTTAACGCCCATCTCTACCAACTGACCAACACCAGTTTGATCCAGAGTCTGGAAAGGATCATCCGGCAGAATACCCAGCTCTTCGTATTCTTCCAGAAATTTACCGGCATCGTCGCGGCTATAGCCAAAGGTCATCTGAGTAAGGTCGTTGGTTCCGAAAGAGAAGAAGTCGGCTTCTTCGGCAACTTCGTTGGCGGTTAAGGCGGCGCGCGGAATTTCGATCATTGTGCCGACTTTGTAGTCAACCTTCACGCCCATTTCTTCCTGAACCTTTTCGGCTGTTTCCACAACCACTTTTTTCTGATGAGCTAATTCGGCTTTGGTTCCCACCAGAGGAATCATTATTTCGGGATAGACCTTAACGCCTTCTTTGGTCAACCGACAGGCGGCTTCCATAATGGCGCGGGCTTGCATTTCCGTAATTTCCGGATAGGTAATTCCCAAACGGCAACCGCGATGTCCCAGCATCGGGTTAAACTCGTGCAAGGCTTCTACCTTGTTTTTAACCTCTTCCAGAGTAACGCCCATTTCTTCCGCCATTTCTTTTTGGCTTGCTTCGTCATGAGGCAAAAATTCGTGCAAAGGCGGATCCAAAGTGCGCACCGTTACGGGTAAATCGTGCATGACCTTGAAGATGCCGTAAAAATCATCCCGCTGATAAGGCAGCAATTTAGCCAGAGCTTTGCGGCGACCTTCTTCGTCGTCGGCAAGAATCATTTCGCGCACTGCTTTAATACGATCGCCTTCGAAAAACATGTGTTCGGTACGACAAAGACCAATACCCTCGGCGCCAAAATTACGGGCTACTTCGGAATCATGTGGCGTATCGGCGTTGGTGCGAATGTTCAAAGTACGAATTTCATCCGCCCAGCTTATTAATTTACCGAAATCACCGGAAAGCGCCGGTTCAACGGTGGGCACTTTTCCTTCGATTACTTCGCCCTTGCTTCCGTCAAGCGAAATCCAATCGCCTTCTTTGTAAACTTTGCCGTCAACGGTCATCGTCTTATTTTTGTAATTGATTTCCAGAGCCCCGCAGCCGGCGACGCAGCATTTACCCATTCCGCGGGCGACAACAGCCGCGTGCGATGTCATTCCACCGCGAGCCGTTAAAATACCCTCGGCAACGTTCATTCCGCCGATGTCTTCGGGAGAAGTTTCGATGCGCACAAGAATCACCTTTTCGCCTTTGTCAGCCCATTCCTCGGCGTCTTCGGCATGAAATACAATGCGACCGGTAGCCGCTCCCGGCGAGGCGGGCAAGCCTTTGGCAATTACCTTTTTCTCCGCCTTGGGATCAAAGGTGGGATGCAAAAGCTGATCGAGCTGCTCGGGATCAACACGCATTACCGCGGTCTCTTTGTCGATTAAGCCTTCTTCTACCATATCCACGGCAATCCGAACCGCAGCGGCAGCCGTACGCTTGCCCACGCGCGTTTGCAGCATCCACAAACGACCGTTCTGAATGGTAAATTCGATATCCTGCATATCTTTGTAGTGTTGTTCCAGTTTATGGTAAATCTCTTCCAACTGTTTGTAGGCTTCGGGCATTAATTCCTGAAGCGTAACCTGAGAGGGATCGGATTTGGTGGTTTCGTTGACCGGTTGCGGAGTCCGAATACCGGCTACTACATCTTCGCCCTGAGCGTTTACAAGATACTCGCCGTAAAAAATCTTTTGACCGGTAGCCGGATCGCGTGTAAAAGCCACGCCGGTAGCGCAATCATCGCCCATGTTTCCGAAAACCATTGCCTGAACGTTTACCGCAGTGCCCCAGTTAGGCGGAATGTTATTTATTTTGCGATAAGTGAGCGCCCGCGGATTATTCCATGAACCAAATACCGCGCGAATAGCGCCCCAGAGCTGATCCCAGGGATCGGTCGGGAAATCCTGCCCCGTGCGCTTTTTAATTTCTTCCTTAAAAAGACTGACCAATCTTTTAAGATCCTCGGCATCCAGATCGGTGTCTAACTTAACGCCTTTTTCTTTCTTAACCTTGTCGATGATAACTTCAAACGGATCCTCTTCCTCTTTGGATTCCGGTTTCAGCTCCATAACAACATCGCCGTACATCTGAACAAAACGACGATAGGAATCCCAGCCAAAACGTTCGTTATTGGACTTTTTAATTATTCCCTGAACGGTTTCATCATTCAACCCTAAATTCAAAACCGTGTCCATCATGCCCGGCATGGACGCCGGCGCCCCGGAACGCACCGAGACCAACAAAGGATTCTCGGGATCGCCGAATTTGGAACCCATAATGTTTTCAATATGACGAACTCCGGCAATAACCTGTTCTTCTACTTCTTTGGGAAATTCTCCCTTGTTTTCGTAATACATTGAACAGACATCGGTTGAAATTGTAAACCCGGGAGGTACTGGGATGCCAAGATTGGACATCTCCGCCAGATTTGCGCCTTTACCGCCAAGGAGTAATTTCATGTCTTTATTACCTTCAGCTTTTCCGGCGCCGAATGTATAGACGAATTTGTGTCCCATATCTTCCTCCAATTTTTGATTTAGTGAATAGATTAACATTTTTATGCAAATTTTAGCAAATTAATTTAAGTAACGCGCCCTATCGAGTCAAGCTAATTCAATTTTTAGTCCGCTAATCCGAACCGAAACTTCCGCCGATAAATACACCCTCCTTCGCCGGTTAAAGACACGATGTCGGTCGTTCCCGCCCGTCAAAAACAAAACCGCGTAAAGTAACATTATTCCTTTCTACTAATTTGCCGAGATTTTGATCAATGCCTGCGCAAAATAAATTTTAAAATTCCTTTGATTATGAGATTTCTTCAAAAATAATAACCGGATTTCTAAACGCCCTCCACAATCAGCGCCCAGGACGGAAGTTATTGTTAATTAAAATTTTTTATCACTTTTTTTTAATATAAATTTGACAAATCGATTTCAATTTGATATACTTTTAAGAGTTTTAAAAATTATCACCGGATAAAAAGCATCTTTTTTTAGAGAACTGCAGAATTTTAATAAAGCATTGCTCTTTTAAATTATGACTGATGAGTCAATTTTTAAAAACCGTTCAACCCAAGCCCGGAAGCTTTTATGTTTACCGCTGTGACCTTAACTCAAAGCATCATGGTTATTTGTGGTTTTTCGTAAATTTTCCGGACGCAGGTTTTGTTTTAATATTTACATTCTACTATCGGGTAGAACCCGAAGAAAGGCACACAATGCCAAAACGATTAACATCAATCCGGCTTACCGAAATGACGGACCGGCAAATCAGAGATTTTACCAAACTTGGTTACACTCTTGCAGAAATTGTCTCGTTAGCCATAGATCGCTTTCATCGCGCCGAAATCAGAAAGGAACGCGATACCGCTATTTACGCCCCGATTTACAATCAGATTTACAGGCAATCCGATAAATCTGAAAAAGGAGCTATTCCCGTCAAAAACAATGATTCCGAATCTTATTTGAGTCCCATAGAGTTTAAAAAGGTGGTCCCGAATATCACTAATTACCTGGAATGCAAGCACGCTCTTAACTATCCTTACGGTTCGGTGGATTTTGAAGAACAGCTAACCGATCCGGCTCTTAAACAGATAATCGCCAAACCGCGCCAGTTCTGTAAGGCTTCCATCGTGGCGACTCCTCTGATATCTTTGCTTTAAGAATTGACGGTTCAACGATCCCGGAAAGAGAAAATAAAAATTTAACTTTCGATATTACAATTCACTTTTAATTAAGCGTTAAGTACAGTCAAAAAAGTAAATTTTTCTTTATATTGCACAAATATTGCCGAAAAATAAAGATATGGTTAAAAAGAGTTCTTCTGCTGCTGAGACCGAGGTCGATTTATCACGGAACGATTAATCAACCGCTTAAATATTGAGGATTCTTAAAACACAAAGGAATTGGCGATCGTAAATTTTCAACAAAAAGTTTGAATAATTATCCGATAAAGAACATGACCGGATTGAACAAAAAAATTTTGCCGACTGAGATCGGATTAATGCGTTGCCGTATTTTACAAATATTTGTTTTTCACTTAACCGGAGTTTTTTTGAATGGCTTAATTTATTCTAAATTATTTACCACCGTCTGTACTCCGTCTTTAAAGCGGGTTATTGCCAATTTCCGACGCATCTTTGAACAAAAATTACACAAACATTACAAGCTTTTGATTATTAATACCCTGGCGCCTTCGGAACCGGCGACAAACGAAAAGATTTCAGCCGCAACAGTTCTTCTTAAATTATCTCTGCCTACCGAACGACGGGTATCGTTGACTTATCGAATCCGGAAAAAGCGCTTTCAATTCCGGATACGCCCTGGTGAAAACCTTCTCTGCGGAGAAACTAAAATATAAACGAGGGAATAATAGCCATGAGAATAGGCTTTGTAAGAGATAAAATTCGGGAAAAAATTTTTGATCGCTTAAAGCCGTAAGTAAATTAATTATGACAATAAACTAACTAATTGAGGATTCAATCAAATAATCATTTAAGGGTATTTAGTAATGAGTGCAAATAGAAAGACTGTCCGGATCTCGCTCATCGAAGACGATCCGGATGACGCCCAACTATTACATGAATTTTTATCCGAAGCAACCGACATTAAATTTATAGTTCATAATTTTAACAACCTTTCCGATGGTCTGAAACACTTTTCCAAGAATAAACCCGACGCCGTTCTTCTTGATCTGAACCTGCCGGACAGTCGGGGTTTGGAAACCCTGAAGCGCTTACGTAAAGAAAATCCGCATGTGCCGATTGTGGTGATCAGCGGTCTGCAGGATCAGTTAACCGCCATGGAAGCCGTCCGCTTAGGGGCGCAGGATTATCTGGTCAAAGGAATTATTTCCGCTCCCACTCTCAGACGCGTTTTGCTTTACACCATTGAACGCAACAGCCTCCATCTGAATTTGCAGCAAAATATTGAAAGCATTCAAAAACTTATTGAAAAAAATGTTGACGGTATAGTCGTTGTCGATACGGAAGGCGTTATCCTTTTTGCGAATCCCGGCGCGGCGTCCCTGTTCGGCGTCGAAACAAAAAAACTGATCGGTCAGTCCTTCGGCTATCCGCTAATTTCCGGCGAATCCACGCAGATTACAATTCCGCGCCCGAATAAACAGAACATCTTTGCCGAAATGCGCGTTGTTGACATCCACTGGCAAGACAAACCCGCCTTTTTGATTTCTCTGCACAATATTACCGAACGCTATCTTCTGGAAAAACGTTTAAGAGCGACAAACAGGGCGTACAAAACGCTTAGTAAGTGCAACGAACAACTCTTTCACGCCAAAAATGAAAAACAACTGCTGGAAAATATCTGCAAAATTCTGATACACGAAGGCGGCTATTGCCTGGCGTGGGTCGGCTACGCGGAAAACGATAAAAACAAAACCGTGCGCCCGGTGGCTTACGCCGGGTATGAAGAAGGATATCCGGAGACTGTGCAAATTACCTGGGCGGACACCGAACTCGGCAGAGGACCGACAGGAACGGCTATCCGCACAGGGCAGCCCGTTTTCGTTCAGAATATTCAGACAGACCCCCTTTCCGAACCCTGGCGGCAGGACGCCCTTAAGCACGGTTACAATTCATCCATCGCCCTTCCTTTGATAGTGGAAAATCAAATCATCGGCGCGCTGAATATTTACAGTCGCGAACCCGAGGCTTTTGACGAAGAAGAAATCCGCTTATTAAAAGAATTGACCGATAACTTATCCTTTGGAATTCAAGCGCTGCGTACTCGCAAGGAAAAGGAAACAGCCGAACTTGCCCTGAGAGAGAGCGAAGAACGTTATCGTAATCTTTTTAACAATGTTCCCATCGGCTTATACATCTCTTCTCCTGATATGAGTATACTTGAAGTCAACCCCTTTCTTGTGAAAATGCTGGGTTTTCCGGATAAGGAAACATTGAGGTCTTTTGTGAAACAGGGCAATTCGATTGCGATTGACCGTGAACAATGGAGAGAGCTGCTTAAACGTGACGGCGAAATAAAAAATGTGGAAACCAGATGGAGGCGATACGACGGAAAGATAATCTGGGTAAAAGAAAGCACGCGCATCGCAAGAGATGAAGACGGAAATCTGCTTTATTACGAAGGAGCAGCCGAAGATATTACCGAGCAAAAAGAAGCCGAACAAGCCTTAAGGGAAAGCGAAGAAAGATACCGCAATCTTTTTAACCGTGTTCCGGTGGGACTATACCGCACCACTCCCGAAGGCAAAATATTAGATGTGAATCCTTTTTTGGTGGAAATGCTGGGTTATCCCGACAAAGAAACTTTATTGTCCATAAATGTAAAAAAAGGCTATGTTAAAAGCCGCCAAAGAGAACAATGGAAAAGAAAGATTGAAACCGAAAAAGAAATAAGAAATTATGAAATACAATGGCGCTGCTATGACGGAAGGGTTGTCTGGGTAAAAGACAGCGCGCGGGTCATAAAAGACGAACAGGGCAATATACTTTATTACGAAGGAGTCGCCGAAGATATTACCGAACGCAAACGAATAGAAGAAGAGTTAATTCAAACAAACAGAAAATTAAAAAGATTATTGGATTCCAGTTCCGCGGTAATTTATATCTTAAAACCCAATAAGTCCGGTAAAAGTAATTTCAGATTCATTCCGGTTTCGGTGACGGACAATGTAAAAACCGTATTTGGTTACGAACCGGAAGACTTTATCGGCGTTCCCGAATTCTGGTTAAAAAGAATCCATCCCGATGATAAAGAAAGAATCTATCGGGAACTTCTTAAAACCACCCACGAAGGCAAGCATTCTTATGAATACAGATGGAAGCGCAAAGACGGCAGTTATTGCTGGATATATGATTTAAAGCAGGTCATCTATGACGAAAAAGGAGAAATCGTAGAAATAATCGGCTCCTGGCTTGATATCACGGAAAAGAAAAAATTAGAGCAGCAATATTTACGCGCTCAACGGATGGAAAGTATCGGCACGCTTGCCGGCGGCATTGCTCACGATCTCAACAATATTCTGACTCCCATCTTGCTGGCGACCGAGGTTCTGCGCTACAAACTCTTGGACGAAAAAAGCGAAAATGTTCTGAAAATGATCGAAACAAGCGCTAAAAGAGGTTCCGAGCTCATCAAGCAGGTGCTCTCCTTTTCCCGCGGCGGCGCAACGGAACATACAGTGGTACAATTGAAACACATCATCAAAGAAATCGCAAAAATTATCAACGAAACCTTTCCCAAATCCGTTAATCTGCATACCGACCTGCCAAATAATCTCTGGCAGGTAATCGCCGACGGCACTCAGCTCCATCAGGTAATAATGAATCTCTGCGTTAACGCCCGCGACGCCATGCCCGACGGCGGAATTCTGGAAATAAAAGCGGAAAATATCAAATTAGACCAGTCGTATTCTTCGATGCGCGATGAAGCAAAACCCGGTCCTTACGTAAAAATCACCGTAACCGATACAGGGAAAGGAATACCGTCCAGAATTATGGACAAAATTTTCGATCCTTTCTTTACCACTAAAGAGGTGGGCAAAGGAACGGGGCTCGGACTGGCGACGGTTCATTCCATTATTAAAAACCATGGCGGATTCGTCAACGTTTACAGCGAAGTGGGCAAAGGTACCGCTTTCAGTATCTATCTCCCGGCAAAAGAGGAAACAGGAACAGAGGAAGCCAAAGAAAAAGAAGAAATATTCACCGGCAACGGAGAACTTATTCTGGTTGTGGACGATGAAGCGGCTATCCGCGAAATTACCAGAACAACTCTGGAATCCAACGGCTATAAAGTGATAACCGCCGCCGACGGCACCGAAGCCGTGGCAATTTACGCACGGCAAAAAGAAAAAATCGATCTGGTGATCACCGATATGTCCATGCCTTTTATGGACGGAAACGCCACCATCCACGCGATGAAGAAACTCAATCCAAGAATCAAAATCATTGCTGTCAGCGGTCGGGCGGAAAGTGATTGCGGATTAACAAAAGAATCGGTGACCTTCCTGAGCAAGCCGTTCTCTGCAGAGACATTGTTAAAGAGCGTTCACGAAACGTTGAGGAAGATATAAAGATTAAAGATAAAAGATTAAAGTAAAGGTTGTGATGCGTGATGAGTTACAAAGTGACAGAGTGACAAAGTTACGAGTTCAGGGGTTTAGAAGTTTAGTTGTCTAACTTAGAGTAATAAATGAGTGGCAGAAAGCAGGAGTAGGTAGTAATAAGTGGGTAGTAAATAGTAAAATGTTTGTTGTTAAGAAGTAAATGCGTTTTTTATTCTCCATAAAATAATTTGGCTGAATTATTTGAACATTTGAGCGATGGTGAAGATAACTCATTACGCATTACTCATTACGATAAACAGAGAAGCCGCTTAACGGAAAACGAATTAGCCTGATTAACGGGTGACGTATGAAAATCGAAAAAAGCGGATTACGCTTTATGATTGATAGACTTATCAACGTACCCGTTGAATAAAGGAGTAAAATATGGAAGAAAAAACAATCCGTGTCTTGCTTATTGAAAATAATAAACCGGACGCAAAATTTATAAGCGACGCCCTGAATGAGTCAAACATGCGTTTTGTTTTGATCCATGTCCGTACGCTGGCAGAAGCTCTGAACTCCCTGTCCTCGAATCAGATTGATGTGATCCTGCTCGATCTCAATCTGCCCGACAGCCGGGGAATGGATACCATTAACAAACTGTTAAAGCATAGCTGCTGTATTCCCGTTGTTGTGATCAGCATTTTAGAGGATCTGAACACGGCTCTCGAAGCCGTTAAAATGGGCGCTCAGGATTATCTGGTAAAGAATACGATAAACGCTTCCATTTTAGAACGGGTTTTAAATTATGCCGTGGAGCGTCACCGTCTTCGCAGATCGCTTAAGGAAAGCGAAAGCCGTTTGAACGCCATCATCGAAAAAAATATGGACGGAATATTAATCGTGGATTCCGACGGAACCATCCGATTCATCAATCCCGCCGGCGCCGCCCTGTTCGGATTAAAAGAGGACGAATTAATCGGCAAACCGTTTGGATTTCCCGTGAATTCCGGTCAAATATCAGAGATCGAAATTTCACACAACAACAAAGAACCCATTAAAGCCGAAATGCGCTCAAATCTTATTCAGTGGGACGGAAAGCCCGCCTATCTGATTTCCCTGCGCGATGTCACCGCCTACAGGAAAACGGAAGAAAATCTTAACTTGTTTTCCAGGGTAATCGAGCAGACCGCGGACAGCGTATTAATCACCGATATCGAGGGTATTATTCTGTATGTGAATCCGGCATTTGAGGAAATAACCGGCTACAAAAAAGAGGAAGTAATAGGAAAAACCCCGCGAATACTAAAATCCGATAAACATCCGCCTCAATTCTTTGAAAAGCTCTGGCAGACCATTCTGGCGGGCAAGCCGTTTAAGGCTGAAATTATTAATAAAAAGAAAAACGGCGAATTAATTTATGAAGCCAAGACCATTACGCCTCTGCTTAACTCAAAGGGGAAGCTCACCCATTTTGTAGCCACCGGCAAGGATATTACCGATAAAAAATTAGCCGAAAAAGCCATGGAAGAAAGCGAAAAGAAATACAGGCAGATTGTGGATTTGGCTCAGGAAGGCATTTGGCTGCTCGATGAACGGGCGATCACCAGGTTTGTCAATCAAAAGATGGCGGAGATGTTCGGTTATTCCGTTGAAGAAATGATCGGTCGTCCGATTTTTGATTTTATGGATGACGATATGCGGAAAGAAGCCAAACTACACTGGGAAAGACGAAGACAGGGAATCATTGAACGGAATGATTTTCTTTTTCGTCGTAAAGACGGCTCCGAGCTGTGGACAATTGCGTCTTCCACTCCGCTTTTTGACGAAGACGGTAACTTTCGCGGCGCATTAAAAATGATAACCGATATTACGGAACGCAAAAAAATCGAAGCTAAACTAACCCGCACTTATGACCACTTAAAACGTCTGTTGGAATCCAGTTCAGCGGTTCTTTATACCTGCAAAGCCTCGGGTGATTATGCGCCTACCTATGTCAGCGAAAACGTAAAAAAACGATTCGGATATGAGGCGGACGAATTCTTAAAGAATCCGAAACTCTGGCAGGAGAACATCCATCCTGACGACAAAGAGAACGTTTTAAAAGACATAAAGAAAATCTTTAAGAACGGCAAGCACGCCCATGAATACCGCTGGCGACACAAAAACGGAAACTATCTTTGGGTTTACCATGAAATTCAACTCATTTACGATCAGAACGGACAGCCCGAAGAAATGGTGGGAATCTGGATCGACGTTACGGAAAAGAAAAAGCTCGAACAGCAGTATTATCGGGCGCAGCGCATGGAAAGTCTCGGCACTTTAGCCGGAGGCGTCGCTCACGATCTTAATAATATTCTGACCCCCATCTTGCTGGCAACCGAAGTTTTGCGTTTTAAGAACTTAGACGAAAAAGGTCTGAATATTCTGAAAATGATTGAAACAAGCGCCAAAAGAGGATCGGAGTTAATCAGACAAATACTCTTCTTTGCCCGCGGTGTGGAAGGCGAACGCACTATTATTCAATTACGCCACTTAATCACCGAAATCGGAAAAGTTATCAAACAAACCTTTCCCAAGTCCATTTCCCTGAGCACGGATGTTAACAGGGATCTATGGCCCGTTATGGGCGACGCCACCCAATTACATCAGGTAATAATGAATCTCTGCGTTAACGCCCGCGACGCCATGCCCGACGGAGGAAATATCGAAATAAAAGCGGAAAATATTACGTTGGATGATCAATATGCCCGAATGCACGTGGAAGCAAAACCGGGACCTTATGTTCTGTTATCGGTTACCGATACGGGAAGCGGAATCCCCCCGGAAATTAAGGATAAAATATTCGATCCCTTCTTTAGTACCAAAGAGGTGGGCAAGGGAACGGGACTCGGTCTGGCGACGGTTCATTCCATTATAAAAAACCACGGGGGATTCATCAACGTTTACAGCGAAGTCGGTAAAGGCACGACTTTCAAAATTTATCTTCCGGCAAAAGCGGAAATCGAAACAGCGGAAGTCAAAGAAAAAGAAGAAATTTTCACCGGCAACGGAGAATGTGTTTTGGTAGTGGACGACGAAGCCGCTATCCTTGAGATTATTAAAACAACTCTGGAATCCAACGGCTACAAAGTTTTAACCGCTGCCGACGGCGCCGAAGCAGTGGCAATTTACGCGCAGCAAAAAGAAAAGATCGATATTGTGGTCACCGATATGTCCATGCCTTATATGGACGGAAAAGCCACCATCCGCGCTTTAAGAAAAATCGATCCCGAAATTAAAATAATCGCCGTCAGCGGTCTGACACAAAATGATTTCGGGCTGAAAAAAGAATCTCTGACGTTTTTGAACAAACCGTTCTCTTCAAAAATGTTGTTAAAGAGCATTCACGAAAGGTTGAGGAAGATATAAAGATAAAAGATTAAAGATTAAAGATTAAAGTAAAGGTCGTAAGGCGTGATGCGTGATGAGTAATAAGTAACAAAGTGACGAGTGATGGACAAGATTAAAGGAAAAAGATTAAAGATTAAAGTAAAAGCTTTTCAGAATGCAGAATGCAGAATGCAGAAAGCCGTTACCATAATCTACCATGTTAAGAGAGTTGAAGAGGTCCGCTTATACGCTTATACCCTTAACTCTTAATCCTTCGAACAAACGGAGTAAAAATGGAAGAAAAAACAATACAAATTTTGCTTATCGAAGACGATCCCGACGACGCGAAACTATTAGGCGACGCCCTGAGCGAAGCACACCTGCATTTTGTATTGATCCACGTTCCTACATTGACGGAGGGTCTGAGCCGCCTGTCCTCGCATCCGATTGATGTGATCCTGCTCGATCTCAATCTGCCCGATAGTCAGGGATTGGATACCATGAAAAAACTGTTGAAACACAGCAGTTGTATCCCCGTTATTGTGATCAGTATTTTGGAAGATCAGGAAACTGCTGTCGAGGCTGTTAAAATGGGCGCGCAGGATTATCTGGTTAAAAGCGTTATCAACGGATCCATTATGGAAAGAGTCGTCATTTACGCCATCGAGCGACAACTCCTGCAGGAAGCCCTGAAGAAAAAAGAACAATTTGCCAGAACCATATTGGAAAAAAATGGAGACGGAATTCTGCTCGTTGACGCCAAAGGTAAAATCCTTTTTGCCAATCCTGCGGCGGCGACGCTGTTTGGAGTACCGATTGATGAATTAACCGGAAAATCATTCGAGTTTCCCTTAACCTCGGAGCTCAGAACGGACATTACTTTAACGACGCCGGCGGGAAAACCGCTCTTTGCCGATCTGAACGAGGTTCCTGTGGACTGGGAAGGGAAAACCGCCTATTTGATTTCTATCCGCGATATTACCCAACGCAAGCAATTCGAACAAAACCTAAAACGAAAAGACGCGATTTTAGAGACACTCGGTCTTATCGCTCAGCAATTTTTAAGAGCCTCTTCATGGGAAGAACATATTAACGAAGTCTTGCGACAATTAGGCGAGGTAACCGGGGTCAGCCGCACCTATCTGTTCAAAAAACATGAAAGAGCGAACGGCGTTCCTCTGGTAAGTCAAAAATACGAATGGGTCGCGGAAGGCATCGTTCCGCAGATTGACAATCCCGATTTACAAAATATTCCCTTGATAGAAAGCGGCTTCGGGCGCTGGGTTAAACGGCTGAGCAAGGGGAAAATCATTCAAGGGCACATCCACGACTTCCCGCAGGAGGAACAGGAAATTTTAAACGCTCAGGATATCAAGTCCATTCTTGTTGTTCCGATTTTTTCGGACGATGAATGGTGGGGATTCATAGGATTTGACAACTGCGTCGAAAAGCGTGAATGGTCCTTTATGGAAATCGAGGCTTTGCAAATCGCCGCCGATATTTTAGGAGCGGCGATTCAACGTCAAAAAACGGAAAAAAAACTGCGCGCAAGCGAATTGCGTTACCGGACGCTTGCCGAAGCCGCGCAGGACGCCATCTATATTATTGATCTTAACGGAAAGGTAACTTACATAAACCGTTTCGCCGCCGCACAATTCGGTTGCACGCCAGAAGAGCTTTTGGGAAAACATCTCGACGAATTGTTTCCCAAAGCATCCGTACTAAGACAAAAACAATTCATCAAAAGAATAATAAACAGAGAAAAAATATATTACATCGAGCACAAAGAAGTTTTCCGGAATCAAACCAGATGGTTCGGCACGCGCCTGGTGCCGATAAAAAACGACGAAGGCGGCAAGGCGTCCACTGTTATGGGAATTTCGAGAGAAATTACGGAAACCAGAAAAAACGAAGAAATACTCAAAGAACAGGAAGCCACGTTACGTTCCTTTTTTGAAAGCGTGCCTTTTATGACGGGAATTGTGGAACTTGTTGACGATGACGTTTTGTCCGTCACCGCGAATAAGCAAACCGCCCGGTTTTTCAAAACCTCCGTGGAGGCTTTGGAAAATCGTCTTTTCAGCGAAATAATAGCCCCTAAAACCACCAGAGAAATGTGGATTAACAACTTTAAAAAAGCCGAACAAACAGGCAGACCCGTAGCCTTTGAATATCTTTATGACGACGGAGAAAAATCGCATTGGTTATCCGCGACCGTGGCTCCCATTCTGCACAACACGAAAGGCAAACCGCGCTTTTGCTACATCATTGCGGATATAACGGATCGTAGGAGAATGGAACAAGAGCTTGTGGAAACAAACAAGCAATTGTCCCGTCTGCTTGAATCAAGCTCCGCGGTTATTTACACCTGCAAGGCGTACGGCAATTATGAGCCTACTTTTATCAGCGAAAACGTAAAAAACATATTGGGATACGAGTCAAAAGATTTCCTTGAACATCCCAAGCTTTGGGAAGAGATATTACACCCGGAAGACAAAGACCGGATTTTCAACGAGATAAAAAATGCGTTTAATTCCGGTAAAGTGGTTCTGGAATACCGCTTAAAACATAAAGACGAAACCTATCGTTGGATTTACGACGAAATACAGATAATGTACAATAAAGAAGGACAACCGCAGGAAATAATCGGTATATGGGTGGATGTTACCGAAAGAAAAATTCTCGAGCAACAATACTTCCGGGCGCAGCGTATGGAGAGCCTCGGCACCCTTGCCGGCGGAATCGCTCACGACCTCAATAATATTCTCACGCCTATTTTAATGGCGACCGAAATTCTGCGTCAGAAAATAAGCGATGAAAAAGGTCGGAAAACGCTGCAGATGATAATCGCCAGCGCCCGCAGAGGAGCCGATCTGATCAAACAGGTGCTTTCTTTTGCGCGGGGTACCGGGAGCGAACGTTCGGTTGTGCAAATAAGAGACGTTATCGACGAAGTAATAAAAATCGCTAATGAAATTTTCCCAAAATCGATTTCTTTGCAAACCAATATCTCCGAAAATCTCTGGCTGGTTTTAGCCGATGCAACGCAGCTCCATCAGATTCTGATGAATCTTATTGTCAACGCCCGCGACGCCATGCCCGCCGGAGGAACCATCGA
>JAADIP010000177.1 GCA_013151275.1 Calditrichota bacterium
TTAATCTGCGGTCCAATCTGCGGTCAATATTACCATTTTTCGGCAATCCGTTCAACCACAATTTGTTTTAACGCCTCAATAAAAGAAGGGCGCGCATTTAACGCTTCTATCCGGACAAAATCTTTAATTCCCTTTCGCCGCGCCAAATCGCGATAGAATATTCCTATTTCGTAAACTGTTTCCGAATTATCAGCCACAAAACCCAAAGGATAGACAAACAGTTTTTTCACGCCCTGCAAGCCCAATTGCATAATTTTTTCGGATGTGGCGGGCGAAAGCCATTCCACAGGGCTGATCTTGCTCTGAAAAGACAGATGAATCGATATTTTATCTTCCGGCAATTGCTTTTGAAGTAAATTCACCGCGCGCTTAATCTCTTCAAAATAGGGATCGCCGTTATTGATGCGGCGCATGGGAATGCTGTGCGCGCTGAATAAAAGGTGGACGGGATCGTCGGGACGCGGGTTGCCGATTTTCTCCAGAATCTGTTCTTTTATCGCCGAAATAAAGAGCGGATGCGATCCGTAGCGGTCGATAAAAAGCAGCCGGTCTTCGGAAAGGGAGTATTTTTCCGCCAGCCGATTCGTTTCGTTTTTAATGGAACCCGTGGTCGTGGAAGAATAAAAGGGATAGAGGCTTAAAACAACGATCCGCTCAAAGTTTGCGTCCATAACCCGCTGCCAGACCTCTTTAAAAGATGGATGCCAGTAGCGCATCGCCGGATAGACCGAAAACTCGGTATCCGAATTGTCATTCAATGCTGACTGAAGAGCTTTAGCCTGATTTTCGGTGATTTCCAGTAACGGGGTTTTGCCGCCGATCTTTTCATAAATTTGTTTACTTTTGGGAGCGCGCTTTTTAGCCAGATAGCGGACAAGCGGCTTGCGGATTAATTCGGGCAGGGGAAGATCAATAATATCGGGATCGTTAAACAGTTCATAAAGAAACGGCTCCACCGCTTCAAGAGAATCCGGTCCGCCCATATTAGCGATTAAAACTGCAACTTTCATAAATGCGCCTTTAAATGATTAAACTGTTCTTGAGAATTGAGGCTTTTGCTCGCTTTTTTCATTTAAATACGCATCGAACTGCATGGCGATATTGCGAATTAACAAGCGCCCCGGCGTGGTTACGCGCAGCCGATCGGCTTCCAGAACGATCAAGCCGTCGGCTTCCATCTCTTTCAGATTGTTCAGAGCGTCGGCAAAATAACTATCGAATTCGATAGCGTATTTTTGCTCGATATTTTCTTTGATCAAACGAAAGTTGCACATCAATTCCGTGATCACCTCGCGGCGCAGCACATCATCTTCCGTTAAAACCACTCCGCGGAAGACGGGCAGTTTTCCTTCATCCAGCAGCCGGTAATAGGGCTCCAATTTTTTCACATTCTGAATATAGACATCCGAAAGCATGCTGATACTGGTAATACCGAGGGCAAACAAATTCAATCCGGCGTGCGTGGAATAGCCCTGAAAATTCCGGTACAAAGTGCCCTTATTCATGGCAACGGTCAATTCATCGTCCGGTTTGGCAAAATGATCCATCCCGATGTAAACGTATCCCGATTGGGTGAGCTTTTCGATGCTCAGTTTTAAAAGTTGCAGTTTTTCCGCCGGGGAAGGCAGCCATTCGTCCTTGATTAAGCGCTGGTGTTTAATCATTTTAGGAAGATGGGCGTAATTAAACACCGCCAGACGATCGGGATCGATATCGAGAATAATGTCCAGAGTTTTTTCAAATGTCTCCGTTTTTTGAAACGGTAGCCCGTACATCAAATCGATGTTAACGCTTTCGAACCCCAATTCCCTTGCCCACAGCACCGTTTGACGCGTGATGTCTTCGGGCTGAATGCGATTGACCGTTTTTTGCACCCTGAGATCAAAATCCTGCACGCCCATGCTGCAGCGATTAAAACCAGTTTCCCGCAGGGCTACCAGATGATCGCGCGTCAATTCACGCGGATCGATCTCCACACCAACTTCAGCCGAATCGTCAAATTCAAACACGGATTTAATAGCGTTGCCCAGCCTGCGAATCTGATCGGGAGTTAAATAGGTGGGGGTTCCGCCGCCCCAATGTAATTGTTTTACTTTGCGATTGCGGCTGATGTACGGTCGCAATAATTCCATTTCTTTGATCAGATATTCCAGATACGTTTCTATTTTTTGGCGGTTGCTGGTAACCATCATATTACAACCGCAAAAGTAGCACAGAGTGTCGCAGAAGGGAAGGTGAAAATAGAGGGAAATTCCCTCATCGTTTTTCAGCCGATCGTCCCGTTTGATATGCTCAATGTATTCTTCCTGTCCCACGCCTTCGTGAAAATACGGCGCCGTGGGATAGCTGGTGTAGCGCGGACCCGGCTGATCGTATTTCTTCAGTAATTCGATATTAACTTCCATTTTTGTATCGGATTGCATGATTATTTACCTTCGATTTTTTTAATGAAACGCCTCGCTTAAACGGCGAACTTCTTCTATTAAAAATTCCACATTTTCGATGGGAATATCGGGCAGTATTCCGTGCCCGAGATTAAAAATATGCCCGCTTTCATTGCGGAACAGACTTAAAATCCGTTCGACCTCGCGGCTGATAATTTCTTTGCTGCCGTAGAGCACGGTGGGATCAAGGTTTCCCTGAAGCGCGTACTCCGAATGCAGAAGTTTTTTCACCTGCGCCAGATCCGTATGCCAATCCACACCCAAAACCTGCGCCTGACTGTCGCCCAACTGAATCAAATGATCGATTCCGCCCATACTAAAAAGGATAACCGGAACCTTCAGATCCTGCAGTTCGTAAGCGATCTGTTTTAAATACTGTCCGGAAAATTCGTCGAACAGATGAATGGGCAGAATGCTGCCCCAGGTATCGAATATCTGAACAGCCTGCGCGCCCGCTTCGATTTGCATTTTCAGATAATCGGTTATGGTTTTGGCGAGCGTTTGCAGCAGTCGATGGAGAAATGCGGGATTCTTGTAAAGCATTGCTTTGATATGCCTGAAATGGCGGGTAGGTTTACCTTCGATCATGTAAGCCGCCAGGGTGAACGGCGAGCCGCTGAAACCGATCAAAGGCGCCTTTCCGTCTATTTCCGAACGAATCATCCGCACCGCATCGGCGACGTATTGCAATTTGTCCGTAACCGCCTCGGTCGATAATCCGTCCAAATCGTTCTCGGTACGAACGGCGGGCGAAAGTTTCGGACCGTGATCTTCAAGAAATTGCAGTTCCTGTCCCATGGCTTCCGGAATTACCAGAATGTCCGAAAACAGGATGGCTGCGTCAAAACCGAAACGACGCAGTGGCTGCAAGGTTACTTCGGTTGCCAATTCCGGAGTTTTGCACACTGTGACAAAGTCATACTTCTCACGCAAAGCCCGATATTCCGGCAGGTAACGTCCCGCCTGACGCATAATCCAGATCGGCGTGCGTCCCACCGGTTCTTTACGTATGGCTCGCAAAAACAAATAATCCGTTTTATCCATGATCTTTACCTCTGAAATACGCGATTATTGCCTGTACCATTTTTTCAGCCGTACTCTTCTCCGGCTGAATGTCAACCGTCAATCCGCTCTCTTTAATGGCTTTGGCTGTGGTGGGTCCGATGGCTGCAATTGCCACGCCGCTCTTATTTAAAGTATCCAGAAAAGAATCTCCCATCAATTGCAGCATAAAATGAAAAGAAGAAGGGCTGAAAAAAGTGATACAATGAACCCTGCCCCGTTCGATAAGTAATTTTAAACGTGAACTGTTAAAATCGGGATTGGGTATGGTTTGATAAAATTCAACGGGATGCACATTAGCGCCCAAAGAGCTTAATCCGTCGGTTAATTCGTTCCCCGTCAGGTTGGATACGGGCAGGAGAATATTTTTTCCTTTTATTCTCTTGCCGTTAAAGGCTTCCACCAAAGCTTTGGCTGAAAATTTTTTGGGAACAAGATCGACGCGGATTCCGAGTTTATCCAGAACTTCGGCGGTTTTGCTGCCAACCGCCGCGATCTTATTCTTGTAAGCGGAAAAGAAATCGTCCTGAGCAGCCGCCCAGAAATATTTAACCGCATTTTCGCTGCTGAAAATGATCCAATGATACTGTTTTAATTGTTTTATCGCCAGGTTTCGTTCGTCGGTTTTATCCGTGGCTTTAATCACCAGCGTCGGAAAGGGCCAGGCATGACCGCCGTTAAGCTCGATATTACGGATTAATCCCTGCGCCTGTTTGGCGGCTCTGGTGATGACAATATTTCTACCTTGTAGTTCCATGATTCATCCTAAAATCTTCCAAAAGTTTGCGCGCTCCGAGTTCGATTAACTTTTGCGCTAATTCTTTTCCTAATTCTTCGGCGTTTTCCGGCGCGCCTTCCACCTGACCCCGAATAAGGGAATCACCGTTTGTTCCGCCGACAAATCCCCGCAAAAAAAGTCTGTTGTTTTTGATAACCGCATGCGCCCCTACCGGAAACTGGCAGCCCGTATCGAGCGTGCGCAGCAGACTCCGCTCCGCGGTAACACAATTAAAAGTAGGAGGGTGGTTCAAAGATTTCAGCGCTTCAGCCGTCGCCCGGTCATTTTTCCGGATCTGAATGCCCAATGCCCCCTGCCCCACCGCCGGGATCATCATTTCGGGATCAAAAACATAATAATTCACATCGGTGATTGCAAGCCGGACAAGAGCAGCCCTTGCCATAATAATGCCGTGCAGATTCTGTTCGCGCATTTTGCGCAACCGCGTGTGGATGTTTCCCCTGAGATCAGCCAATTGTAAATCGGGACGGACTTTTAAAAGCTGACAGCGGCGTCTGATGCTGCCCGTGGCAATGCGCGCTCCGATCGGCATTTCTTTTAACGAAACGCCTTCGGACGAAATCAGGACGTCTTCAACCGGACCGCGCTCGGGCACGGCGATAAGCGTCAATTCATCCGGCATCGATGAGGGTAAATCCTTTAAACTGTGAACTGCGGCGTCAATTTTTCCGGAAAGCAATGCGTCTTCTATGGTCTTGGTAAAAACGCCCTGCCCCCCTATTCGGGTCAACGATGATTTTTGATCGCGGTCGCCTTCGGTCTTAATTATCACGCGTTCAATTTCAATTTCCGGAAATAATTCGGCGATCGATCTTTCCACATACTCGGCTTGCCAAAGCGCGAGAGCGCTGCCTCTTGTTCCGATATGAATCTTCTTTGTCATTTAACTACCGTTTCATTTCTTTTCAAATTCATACATTTCAAACAAAAAATCCAGATATTGTTCGTACAACTGCGGATTATTAATATTCTTCTTTAAAACTTTAATATGCTGATGCATTATTTTATTAATGATACTCTCCGTTAAATATTCGACATGCTCCATACCTTCGTCCGGTAAGCGCGACCGCAAGCGAACCAATTCCCGCTTGCGTAACTGTTCAAAATACTCTCTTAATTGATTGATGATCTGAGACGAGGCGTGTGTTGAAATCCATTGCACAAATTCATGAACATGCTGTAAAATTATTTTTTCGGCTTTGGGAATCTCTTCTTTCCGTTTTGCCAAATTCATCTGGACGATTTCGTTCAGATCATCAAGGTTATAAAGATAAACGGTATCGAGCGTATCAAGTTCCGGATCAATATCGCGAGGAATAGCAAGATCAATTATAAACAGCGGATTTTGCGAGCGTTTTTTCAGGATGGGTTCCACAATTTCTCGGGTAAGAATGAATTCCGTGCTGGCGGTAGCCGAAATCACGATATCCACCTCGCCGAGAACCCAGGGCAACTGATCCAGAGTAAAAGCCTCGCCGTTAAAACGCTTCGCCAGAACTTCCGCCTTGTCAAAGGTTCTGTTCGCAATGTAAATTTGCCCCACGCCTTTTTCCAGAAAGTGCAAAGCAGCTAATTCGGCGGTATCTCCGGCTCCGATCAATAAAGCCTTTTTGTTTGCGAGTCCGGTAAAAATTTTGCGGGCTAATTCAACTCCGGCAAAACTGATCGATACTGCGCCGTCGGATAAAAATGTTTCGTTGCGTACTTTTTTTTGCGCCTGAAGTCCGTAGTTGAAAAGTTTGTTTAAAAGGGCGTCCGTGCTGTGGGAATCATGAGAAAGATTGTAAGCCTCTTTCACCTGACCCGTGATTTGCGGCTCGCCGATAATCTGAGAATCGAGTCCCGAAATAACTTTAAAAAAGTGATAGGTCGCTTCTTTTCCCTGATAAACATAAAAATATTTATCGCTGGTAAAACAGTTACACTTTTTAAAAGAATTTAACCAAACGCGAATCTCGTTGATCTCGTTTATTGACAAATCGCCGCTTAAATAAATTTCGGTGCGGTTGCAGGTGGAGAGCACGATCGAACCTTTTAAATTAAATTCTTTTATTAATTTTTTATTTAATTCGATCTGCTCTTCTTTTGAAAAGGCAACCTCTTCCCTTATTTCAACCTCGGCGGTTTTATGGGAAATGCCAATTAAACTTAAGGGTATATGAGTATTCATCCGACCTTTCGCTTAATAAAATTCATGGAACGATTTACCGACACTGAACACAATAATAATACTGACCAATAAAATTGAAAAGCCGAAAATCGATAAATAAGCCATGGAACGCGCCGACCACTTTTTAAAATGCGATGTTACATAAACGCTCAAATACATCAGCCAGATAAAATCGGTAATAATCACCTTCGGATCCCAAAAAAAGTACCGACCGAACGCCTGCTTGGTTTGAAAGTGCCCCATCATAATACCCACGCCCATTAAAATAATGCCGATCAATACAGCCCGTTTGCTCATGTTCTCCAAATAGGTCACCGGAGGCAATTGATCATAAATACGGTTAAAGCGCCGCTGCTTAATGTTTTTATATTGAATAATGTACATTAAGGCGTAAATGGCGCTAATTGCCAGAGCCGTGTAACCGATAACATTGAGCGAAGCGTGAATGGCAAACGTGGGATTTGCAAGCAAAGGATTGGATTCCTTTTCCCAGACATGATTAAAAGCCGAAACGAGCGCAGGAAAGAAGGCGAATAAAATGATAAAAAATCCCGACGCCCGATTCTCGAAGCTGCGTTCGATGATGTAATAAACAAGTAAAATGGAAAACGCCAGAAACGACGAGGCGTCAAAAGCCGAAGACAAAGGCATGGCTTTTAAATAGAGCTGGCGCAAAACTATTTCAATTCCGTGAATGATTAGTAAAACCAGAAGCAGCGTTTGCGTTTTGCTTTCATATTTTCTGTTTTTGCCGGTAAAGATATTGTAGTAAATATATAACAATATCAAATAAAGAACCGGAAGCAGATAACTTAAAAACTGGCTGACAAATTGCATTTTGCCTTCCTCATTAAATACTTAATTTAAGACCGCTAAGTTAAAAATTATTTTATTGAAAACAAAATTTCAATGGTTAATAAATCATAATCCGGAAAAGCCGGTACCATGCGGAAGAAAAGTTGTTAATGATTAAGGAGAAAAGAGGAAGATTAAAGATTAAAGATTAAAGATTAAAGGTTGAAGGGAAAGCAGTGACAGAGTGACAAGGTCGTGATGCGTGATGAGTTACAAAGTGACAAAGTTACAAAGTTACAGAGTAACAAAGTAATAGAGTAACTCGACAGGCTCAGGGAGCGGAGAGTGACCAGCTACAGGTAACCAGACGCAGGAAGCCGCTTAACCCTTAACCCTTAACCCTTAACGAATTTCGTAATGCGTGATGAGTTACAAAGTGACAAAGTGACGAAGTCGTAATGCGTGACGCGTAACGAGTAACCGGTTTCTCTTAAAGAATAAGCCAGGACATTCAAAGATGGCGTGGCTTGAAAATAAGACCCCCCTTGCCTTCGGCGTTCGAAGGGGGGAAATTAAAAGGGGGGTCTTTAACTCAAAACAAAACAATAAATTACAAGTAACGAGTGACAAAGTAACAAAGTTACAGAGTAACTCGGCAGGCTCCCTTCGACAGGCTCAGGGAGCGGAGCAGTAACCAGACGCAGGAGAAGCCGCTTAACCCTTACACCCTTACACCCTTACACCCTTACACCCTTACACCCTTAACCATCGACAAATTCCGCCGAAAAAAGCAGGGATTTTAGCGTTAATATATTAATGAGGCAGGGATATTCTTTCGATTTCAGAAAAATACCTCAATCCGCCAAAATCATAAATTCGGCGGATCGAGGTAAGTTAAAAAATGCGCGTTTACCGTTAAAAACCGCTTAAACGCTCATTCGCTGTTCAGGAGCTCATTTTCGATTGGCTCTTTCACGCAGTTCCTGAGCCTTTTCTTTAATCTCCGTCAGATCGCGTTGCATTTCGCTCCAACCGTACCACAAAGAATAATCCGGATTATTATGAAAAGCGCCCTGGAATAAACGCATTCTGTGTTTGAGATGCATTAAGAAGAGCCGCTGTTCGATTGTGGTAGGCGCGTCGTGGAAAGTCAGCAGATCGGGAAAAGCGCTGGCATAGCTTTCCGGTTTTTTCAAGATGCCGTCTTTGTACAAATCGGCGACAATGCGGATGGCTTGCGCCAACAGTTTATCTCCCGCCTGAATCAGTTTATCGCCCTTTTCCAGTTCGGCTTTGGCAAAATTTTCGGAATGGCAGTCGCTGCACACTTTAATCATCTTGTTTCGTTCTTTGTCAAAAGACTCTTTGGTCAGTCTGGCGACGTCGGCTTTTTGAACAACGTCTAATCTTGCGGTGGGTTTACCTTCGGGATCGAGAACGCCCAACGCCTGCAGAATGGTAACCCGGTCTTTCCACCAGTCCGGATCTTCTCCGGGATAAGGAGCCAGTCCGTTTGTGCGAACCGCCAAAAATCCCCAGGCGGTGCGTACTTCATGGTCTCCTTTCGGCATGTGGCAGGTTTGGCAGGTGGGAGCCGAGGCGTTCTCCGGAAGCTTTCCGATTTGTTTCAGCAGGGCGCGCACCCCGTGTTTTGAAGAAGAATACATTTCCCATTGAGGGTGATCAAAGCCCATGTGGCAGGTTTGACAAGCCTGAGGCTGCCGGGCTTCTTCAGCGGAAAACGTATGCCTTGTGTGGCAGGCGTCGCAGGAAGCGACTCCAAAACCAGCGCCGTCTTTTTTCAACGCTTTAATCTCTTCTTTTGTCTTCAATCCGATTTTGTGGCATCCGCCGCATCCTTTCATACCTTCGATTAATTGCATGTTTTGCCAGTGAATGGTTGGCATGGCGTTCATCGCAGCCCAGGCGAGCGCGTGTTTGCCGCGTTTGAATTGCTGCACCTGATCGTCATGGCAGGTGGCGCATGTTTCGGGAGTGGGCAGCTCTACATTGGCGACATCAGCGGCAGAATTGTGTTTCGAACCATGACAGGTAGCGCAATCCACCTCGTTCTCACTGTGCTTGCTTATTTTCCAGTCATTCACAATCCCGGGAGTGGTCTTGGTATGGCACTGAACGCAATCCTGTCCCAGGACTATGGCTGACAGAGAAAAAAGCACGATGAAACTTAAAACGACCTTCATTCTTCCTCCTTCTTCTTTAGTTTTTGGTTGGTTCCTGATCTTAGTTACTACATTGTAGTATTAACTTTTTCCTCACCTCCTTTCATAAACATTAATACATCAAAGCTCCGCCAAAAAGCGCCGTGTCCGTATTTTATGCTTAACAGAACCTCTCATAAATCGAATAAAACAAAAAGAATCTTCTTTGTCTGTAAAAAAAAGTCCGTTTTGAAAAAGTCATAATAGATTTGCAACAAGAATCGATTTTTACAAAAACCCGTAAATGAAAATACATCATCGTTCACGATTAATCGCATTCTTCCGTAATTTAAGTCTTATTATTCCCGGATTGCAATACTCCGTTTTATTTAAAAAGAATCATTCTTCTTTAGATTCATAAAACGAACGCGTTTTTGAAGAACGCAGCCAGAACAGGATGAACAGGTTGAAAAGGATGACTACCCCCATAATAATCATCAATCGCACGTAAGGCAAGTGCATTGCCAAACGAAATTGCACAAACATAACGGTCGTTCGTATCCATTCGATTATCGCCACTCCCGTTAAAACCTGCCACGATAAAAGAATCCATGGTTTTTTTATGAACAAGGTTGGTATTAAAAGTACGATTAACAGCGCCGGCAAAATACCGTTAAAACGCAGGATGTGTGCGGCAAATAAAAGATCCGCAAAAATTACCGGTAATAATCGAACAAACATTATTTCTCCTTTCAGTTATCACTGTTTTGCAGGCTTTTTTGATATCTAAAATCCGGTTTATTTTTCTTTTTGGATTCTTTCCGCATTTTAATACAGAACCAGTCAAAAATCCCGCTGAGGGTAATGATTAAAAATAATAAAGAACCAAGCGGCGCGATCAGAATGTACCAGCTTCCGATCAAATCCTGAAAAATCCGTCCGTTGTGTAACTCGAACATGAAGTTCCACAGACTCAATGTGTATTCACTGTTCATCCTTTCCGGTAAGCGAAAGGTAAAATTTTTTTCGTCGTTTTGAAGGGCGTGTAAGCCGGAATCGTGAGTGGTAATGTATTGCCGTCCGTCGGGTAATGTAAAGTAACCGGTTACCATCCATTTTCCCGGGCGTATTACGGAAAATTCCCCCACCGGCGTTCCGGAAATGAGATCAACGGAGGTATTTTTATCCGGATCGAGCAAAAACAAACCGCTGAACGAACCGATCAGATATTTCTGTTCATCCGTCGTCTCAAAATAAGTAGGTCCCATTACAAATATCGGAACGCGATAGTTTGTTTTCTCGAAAGGTTCGCTGAAATCGGCTTTACCCTGCCACAAACCGTCGGTGGCTGAAATCAGAATCCGGTTTCTGAGCGAATCGTAAAGAGCGGTATGAATTTTTTCTTCCCAGGGATTTTGAGAGAGTTTTCCCGGATAATATTTGGCGGGTATCGTGCCCGTGGCGATTGCCGCTAAAAAGGGAGGACGCATAAAAAAAGCGGTGGCTCCCATGATCAGGAAAAAAAACGCCACGTAGATGCCTAATTTCAGATGATATTTTAGCAGAAAACGAACGCGCTTTATTTTTTCGATCGAAGCAATCTGATTAAACCTTCTTTGCCGCTTTCTCCACCGCCAGGGATTAAACCAGATGTAAAATCCGGTAAAACTGAGAAAAAAGAGAATAATCCCCATAACATCAATCCATAATTTCCCAGCCAGCCCCAGCACTTTGCCGTCGTGCAGATCAAAAAACAGTTTAACAAGCGTGACCCGTTGTTCAGGTTCGTTTCTGGCGACGATAAGCGGCTCAAATTTCAGATTCTCAGACGGGAAGGGCGCACGATAGACGTTTGATTCCGTGAATACAATCAGCTCTTTGCCGACCCGCAGAATTTTTTTAACCTTTTCGGAAGGGTCGCCTAAGGGGATTCTTTGCCATCTCTCCGTTTTAAGGTGCGCTTTAAATAATCCGCCGTCGGTCGCCGCCAGTAAAAACGGATTCTCTTTAGTCCACAAAAACAAATAATTGGTTTTAAGATAATAGCGTGATTTCGGGAAACCGTTGTCCAAAGGCTCAAACGTTCTGCCGCCGTCTTCGGTTTTCCAGACGCCCTTTTTACCGTAGATGTAATACAAATTCGGGTTATCCGGCAAATACCGCAATCCGATTAAACTGCTGCGGTTCCAGTTATCTGTTTTGTAAGAAGGAGGAACCATCCATGACGGAACCGACACCCCGGCTACCCATTCCGGATGATTTAAAACAATCCCCGAGACACTCATCCACATTAAAAAAAGAACGAGTATTAAACCCAGATATTTATGCAGCCAACGACTTTTGCGGTATATCTTTTTTAAAATCACCCTTCTTTCCCTGACAAATGATTTTACATATTACCTTCGGAACGTTATTTAGTTTTTTCGGGTCTTAACCTCTTTCCAGAACTCGTTTTTCCAGCTCATATCGACAGGCTTGTGATATTCATGCAATATCCTGCCGATAGAAGCAAGTTTCGGTTCCGGAAAATGCTGTTCGATAAAGGGAAACAACTCCCGCTCTTCAAACCGAATATGCGCTTCAAGATTGGCGGTAAATTCTTCGATCAACTTCTTTTTATTGTTATCGTCCGTTTCGCCGCTCAGACTTTCGATAAGCCGGTAGAATTCCCGATGCTCCTTTAACATTCTGTCTAAAAGCTCCCTGTCTTTAATCTTTTCGTTCATTACGGCAAGGTGCTGCTCTTCGTGTTTAAAATGATGACTGACTGAATTGGTCCACAAATAAAGCAGATAGTTTTTTAACTCCTCGATCGGGACATTCAATTCCAAGCCCTTTTTTAAACGATAAGACAGCACAAGACCGTTGTGGTGTTCCCAGGAAAGGGTTTCCAGATACTTGCTTCGTTTCATAAGACGCCTTCTCGCATGAAACCTCAATTCTTATTGTTTGCCGATAAATGTTAAGTGGCGATCCTTTTGATCGGGATCCTGCCGATAGTGGACCGGATATTTCTGCTGCGCCATGGTCTCGATTAACGGCACTGGTTTGAAATTTGTGACAAGCAGAATAAATTTTCCCTTTTCCAGACTCTGCATTATTTGCTGTATCTTGGCAAGGGGATGCTCGCCGCGGTTAAGCATTTCCACTCCGTCGAGAATTTCCGCGGGCTCGCCTTTAATCCAGTCCGGGTCTTCTTGCAAAATTGCCGGAGCTTTTTCCTGATTCCCGTCGGATTCGACGGTATCCTGTCCGACCTCTGCTCGCAAACGATTGACAAATTCGGTGACGGGTATTCCGCCGATTTCCGCCACTTTTTCCAGCGTGGCGATTTTAGCCACCGTCCGCCGCAAAATGGGATTCTTTAAATTTTTATAGACCGGAGACATTTTGATAATGGTCTCCTCTAACGCCGGGAATGTCTTTAGTAAACTTCCCAAACGGGTTGTGCTTTGAATATTTATGGTCTTCATTATTTGTTTCCTCCGTTAATTCTGATCATAATTTAAAAGACGTTGTTCGCCTTCTAATTTGCGTAACTCTGTTATGTCCTGAGTAACTTCCAGAGTTCCCAAATAGTTACCCTGATCGTCCCGCATGGCATAATAAACGATATGAATAAAACGCCCGTTCAATTGAATCCAGAAGCGCGCCTGATCCTGCTTTCCGGCTTTAAAATCGCTGATAATCTGGTTTACGATGTGCACACTTTTGGGGGGATGACAATATTGCACTTTACGACCTAAAATTGCGCGGGAACGATCGAATATCCGGCTTCTGCCCGGACTAAAATATTGAACCGTGTCTTCATGGTCAACAAAAGTCAAATCCACCGGCAAGGTCTTGAACAGACTGATTAACTGCGACAGGCTGAATCTGCCGGTAGGCATGGAAATAACATTGTCATTGGCTCTGATTTGTTCAACGGGCTGCTGAACACCGCCTTCGGGCGTCCATTCGAATTTGGGATCGTACAAACAGTAACCGATTTCGTCGCTCTGATAATAGATTTCGTACCACTCCTGCTCGGTTAAAAGATCGATTGCTATGGGGAAAAGTATCTTTTCTTCTTTGTAAATCATCCCCTCAATCGCCTCAACCGTCGGTTCTATTGCCAATTGAGTAAACGCCTTTGCTTCGCCCGCTTTAATCGATTCTATTTGCTGCAACGCCTCGATACAACTTTTTAAATAAGAACGAACCTCGTCGTGTTTTGCCCACATAACCGAGGGCGGACCGGTCATGTTATTTTTTTCGAAGAAAGGAAATAGCAAATTCTCCTTTCGGCGGTAATGCTTATCGATATCCATCAGATCATTGAATTTGGCTTGAATTTCAAGCATCACCGAGGTAACGTCCTCATCGTCATTCTTAGCCTTTATTTGTTCGATCAAATGACGAATTTGCGCGATTCGTTTGTTTAATTCGCTGTTTTCCTGCACAAAAGTATGAACAGGATGCCCGGGAAGCGTTTGCGGCGTTTCCTGTAAATCGAGATGTTTTTTCAATACTTTGGTGTGCGTGTCGCATAAGTCGGCTATCCTCTCCTGAGCAATACCCTCTTCCATTAATTGAATTTCCATCCGGAACACATCGGAATAATCCGCCTCGGAAAGCATGCTTTCCAACTGTTTTCGAACGACCTCTTCATCGGCTCCCTCGTGCAAACGACGAATCAATGTTTTCATTATCTCTATTCGTTCCTGTCTGTTATTTATTACTTCGCTCATAATTTCCTCGCTTTCAACTTTATTCTACCTACAAGTGGTATATTTATCAAAAAAAATAATTATCCGCTACTTACCGTCAGATCCGCCAACGTTGTATTATAAATCATCTCTTTAATGGCTTCCCTGCGCTCCAGCCATGCTTTATGCAGCGGGCAGGGATTTTCATCCGAACATTCGGGAAATCCCAAAATGCAGCGGTCATAATTTTCAAGCCCTTCAACCGCGCCGATTACCTGGTAAAGATAAATTTTATCGAGATTCGAATTCACCTTATAGCCGCCGTGCTTGCCCTGCTCCACTTCAACCATTCCGGTCTGAGACAGCGTGTGCATTAACCGACCGAGATATTTGTACGGAATATTCAATTTTTTATGCAACACATTGACCGAAAAACGTTGATCCGGATAGCTCGCCAAAAAGACCATTACCCTGATCGCATACTCGGTTGTTTTTTGAAATCTCATTACTTCTACCTCCGTGTAGAATATAACACTATGTGAAAGAAAAAACAAATTTTTTTCGGTTTTTGATAGTAGATTAACACTTAAATTACTGCTTTTGGGGGGCGGAATTTGTCAATGGTTAATGGTTAACGGTTAAGGGTGTAAGGGTTAAGGGTTAAGAGTTAAGCGGCTTCTCCTGCGTCTGGTTACTGCTCCGCTCCCTGAGCCTGTCGAAGGGAG